>WFND01000057.1 GCA_015484575.1 Helicobacteraceae bacterium | reverse complement strand
TGTTAAAGAGTGGAATAGTGTTGAAAAGCATATCGAGGAAGATCTATAATGGGTATTTTTGAAAACATAATTATTATTTTATATTTAGCCGTCTTAGGTTATTTGGGCTTTCGTGGGTATAAACAGACAAAAAACAGTGAAGATTATATGGTTGCCGGTAGAGATACACATCCATTTATAATGGCTTTGAGTTATGGTGCCACCTTTATATCAACTGCTGCTATTGTCGGTTTTGGCGGTGTTGCTGCTTGGTTGGGTAACTCTCTCTTATGGCTTACTGTTTTTAATATATTTGTTGGAATTTTTATCGCTTTTGTGTTTTTGGGAAATCCTACAAGAAAGATGGGTTATAGGTTAAATGCTCACACTTTTCCGGAACTTTTAGCAAAACGGTTTGATTCAAAATTTATTCAAATATTTGGAGCATTAATTATTTTACTATTTATGCCACTTTATGCAACTGCTGTTTTGATAGGCGGAACGCAGTTTATAGCTCTATATTTTGGAGCTGATTATCATATGGCTCTTCTGGTATTTTCAGTTATTATTACTGCATATGTTATTGCCGGTGGATTAAAAGGCGTAATGCTTACTGATGCTCTTCAAGGTACTATAATGTTTATAGCGATGATTATCTTGATTGTAGTAACTTTTAACTCGCTAGGCGGAGTCGATGCTGCTTTTACAAAATTGGAAAATGTATGGCAGATGACGGTTGCAGGACCTTTGGCAGATGTCAGTATAAAAGAGTTAAAGCCGGGTTCACCTGATTTTATGATGAAACTGTCACTTTTATGGGGATTTGAAGGTTGGAACTCTATGCCTCAGTTTCTTAGTAAAGGATGGTTGTTTGTTATAACTACCATAACTATGGGAGTTGGGATAGGCGTTCTTGCTCAACCACAGCTTATTGTAAGATTTATGACAGTAAAAAGTAAGCAAGAGCTTAATCGTGCAGTTTTGATAGGTGCTATATTTATTGTTGCTATGACAGGTGTTATTTTTATAGTCGGAGCACTTTCAAATGCTTGGTATTATGAGTTTAATGAGGGAAAAAATGCACTTCAAAGTGCAGGAGCAATTGGAAAGGTTATACCTCATTTTATAAATGTAGCAATGCCAAAATGGTTCTCTTTTATCTTTTTATTTGCTTTGGTTTCGGCTGCTATGAGTACACTGTCTAGTCAGTTTCATACAATGGGAACAGCTGTTGGAAGAGATCTTTTTGAACAGATAAATAAAAAAAATCACAACAGTATTACGGTAACAAGATTAGGCGTGGTTTTAATGATTATATTTTCGGTATCACTCGCTTATGCTTTTGATAATCAACCGGCTATTATAGCTCGTTCTACATCTATCTTTTTTGCTCTGTGTGCAAGTATATTTTTGCCGACTTATATAGGTGGATTATTTTTTAAAGGTATGACAAAAGCAGGAGCTATCTCATCTATGATAGTAGGTCTGTTTGTATCTAGTTTTTGGTTGATGTTTGTACACTTTAAAGAGGCAAAATCTTTAGGTATAGCAAAAGCTCTTTTTGATAAAAACTCTCTTTTAAGCGGTGATATTATCTTTGTAGATGCACTTGTAATTGCTCTGCCGCTTTCGATTCTCACCGCAGTAGTTGTCTCTTTAGTAACCAAAAAAATGTCTAAAGAACATATAGAAAAATGTTTTAATGATTAAGGAAAAATGATGATAAAAAAAAGTTTAATAACAGCAGTATTGCTCTTTACATGTAAGGGTGTAAATGCAGACACAATAAAGGAATCTTTCACAAATGCAAAAACAAGTGGAGAGTTGAAATCTTTTTATATCAGTCGCTCATATGACTGGGGAAAGGGATTTTCAAAAGATGTATCAAGTTATACTCGTGACGGATTGTCTGTAGGTGGGCATTTAAATTATAATACTGCTTCATATTACGGTTTTGATGTGGGAGCTACATTTTACACAACAAATAAAGTTGATCCAAACTCTGATAAAGTATATGAAAATGATCCAACACTGTTTAAAGTTGATGGCGGAGGGTATCCTGAAGGTTATACGATTTTAGGTGAAAGTTATATCAACTATAAATTTGCAAAGAGTAAAATCTCTTTCGGTAGATTGAGTATAAATACTCCATTTGCAGCACCAAACAATTTTAGAATGTTGCCAAATACATTTGAAGGCTTAGTTTTAAGAAGCGGTGATGTAAAAGATTTTTTCTTTGAGTTAGGTCATATTACAAAAATTCAAACAAATGGTTTTGCCAACTCTGTTCCTGTTAAAGATGGAGTTCTTAACCCAGATAGTTCACTAACTAGATTAAGTCTGTTGTACGGCTTTGGTCCGGGTTATAAAGTAGGAGAGTTTGAAGATATATCAAAAGTATATCTTGGTCAAAATTCACATAAAAAGAGTGCCGGTATGACATATGCACATGTAAAATATACTGGAATTAAGGGTTTAAACATCTCTGTTTGGGATCAATATATCTATGATATTATGAATATTGTTACAGCAAGGGTGAGTTATAAAGCAAAAATATCAGATATAAAAACTTTTGCTTCACTGTTTTATACCAAGGAGTCTAGCGTAGGTGACAATCTCTTAGGAGAGGCATTTGCCGATGCCGATGGAAATAAAGATGTGGATTCGACTCAATATGGTGCTATGTTTAAGGCAGGATTTTCAAATGGATTAGGTTTAGATTTGCGTTATGTAAATACTCCCGCATCAGAGGGAAGTGTACTTGATGGTGGTATCATCAATGCTCTTGGCGGTGCAAATCCATATATTATATCTCAAGGAGCATTACACGCTAACTTTGGGGATACTTCATCTTATATGGCAGGTGTAGATTTTCAGTCAAAACCATTAACAGGAGTTGATTTACTATCTATGATTAAGTATTTTAAATATGATATTGGAGAGTATAATGGATACTTTAGCGGTCATTCTTGGACGACAGATGAGATAGATTTGGATTTTATATATAAGGTAAATAAAGATTTTAAATTACGAGCTCGTGCAAATTTTCCAAAAGATTGGCTAGATTTGGGTGGAGAAAAAACGTTAAGCTTTAGTGAGTACCGTTTAATAGCATATTATAATTTCTAAAAATTAAATTATTATATGATAAAATGCTGAAATTACATTATATATATAATAGTTATGTAATTTTGATAAATAAAATAAAAATACGGTGAAATTATTATGAAACAGACACTAATGGGAAATGATGCAATTGCTTGGGGATTAGTTCATGCAAATGTTGATATGGTAAGTGGATACCCGGGAACGCCTTCGAGTGAAATATTGGGTGTTGTACAGAAAATAAAACATCAATTAAATCTTGATATATACGCAGAGTGGGGAACAAATGAGAAAGTAGGTTTTGAAGTTGCTTATGCCGGAGCGATAGCCGGTAAGCGTACATGTGCAACTATGAAGCAGGTTGGACTTAATGTTGCAAGTGATGCTCTTATGAGTGCTTCATATATAGGAAATTTGGGTGCAATGCTTCTTATTTCAGCAGATGACCCCGGTTTTCACTCTTCTCAAACTGAACAAGACAGCAGAGTGTTTGCAAAATTTGCACGTATTCCGGTTCTTGATCCTGCGACACCACAAGATGCCTATGATTTAACAAAGTATGGAGTGGAGCTTTCAGAGAAATTACAGATACCTGTTATGCTTCGCCCTGTTATGCGTGTATGCCATGCTCGTGAAATTATTGAGATGGACAGAGAGACAAATTTTAGTCCAAATAAAGGAAAGTTTGAGCGTAATGTAGCTCGTTGGGGTGCTGTTCCACGAGATGGCAGGTTTGCTCAAGGAGTCGAGCAGTTAAATCGTATAGAAGTCATAAAAGAGTACAATTGGGACACTC
This sequence comes from Helicobacteraceae bacterium, assembly GCA_015484575.1. Lineage (GTDB taxonomy): Bacteria > Campylobacterota > Campylobacteria > Campylobacterales > Sulfurimonadaceae > S010-53. Next base: position 4,082 of record WFND01000057.1, on the reverse strand, counting down.
TGTTAAAAAGTGAATTTGATAAGTGTATGGGCAAAGATACATTAATTATTACAAGCGGAACAGGTTACGGTTTTGTAAAAGAGACTTTAAATGATTTAAATCTTGAAGCTGATGTTGTAAAAGTTTTAATGCCATATCCACTGCCTGTTACGCAGATACATAAACGTTTTAAGGCATATTCTAAAGTTTTGGTTATAGAAGAGCCGTATCCTTGTATTGAAGAGCAGATAGCATGTGATAAAGTGTATGGAAAAAATACAGATACGGTTCATAAGATAGATGAGATGAGTAAAGAGGCTATACTTAATGCTTTATCAAATATAAATCTATATGACGGAGAAAATATCTATAAAACACCACCTTCACTAAATTTTGATGTTGAAGCTAGACCACCTGCACTGTGTCCCGGTTGTCCACATCGTGATGTATATTATGCTATAACAAAAGTATTTAAAAAGAAAAAAGCAATTTATCCCTCAGATATAGGCTGTTATACTTTAGCTATTGCACAAGGTGCTATAGACACTATCTTATGTATGGGTGCTAGTGTCTCTATGGCTAGTGGATTCTCTTTAAGTGATCCAGACAAAACAACTGTAGCAACAATAGGTGATGGTACTTTTTTTCATTCGGGGATACCGCCACTTCTAAATGCCATATATCAAGGTCACAAATTTATTTTGGTTATTTTGGATAATTCAACTATTGCTATGACCGGAAGACAGACGACACCTTCTCGGTCTAACCGTAATATAGATATTAAAAAGATAGTTGAAGGTATGGGTATTGACTGTATAGAACATCACTACTCACATGAGATGCAAGATAATATAGACTTTTTTAAAAAGGTAAAAGAAGTACATAAAAGTGCTACTGGACCTACTGTTGTCGTAGTAAGAGAATTTTGTATTTTAGATAGAGAGAGAGCTGTAGATTATGTACCCGGAATTTTTGCCCAAGTTGATGCTGATAAGTGTGTAGCATGTGATCAGTGTACAACAGTCTATAAATGTCCACCTATGGCATATAATGATGATGGGAAGATAGAGATTGATCCATTTTTATGTGCAGGATGCGGAGGCTGTTTAGATGTTGTATGCCCTACAGATGCTTTTATTCAAGATTTTGATTACTTAAAAAGAGGTAAATAGGATGAAATATCAGATTGTAATAGCCGGTTTTGGTGGTCAAGGTGTTGTATTTTTAGTTAAAGTATTGGCAATTTGTGCCGGAAATCGAGATATAGCCTTTTTAGGTACAGAAAATCATGGTATGAGTCAGCGTGGTGGTTCGGTATCTTGCGATATTAAGATAGGAGACTTCACAAATCCTGTTATAGATAAAAATCAAGCAGATTTAATGATAGCTTTGGAGCAAAATGAGGGCTTGAGAAATGTAAGCTATCTAAAACTTGACGGTACGCTTGTAACAAATGCAAAAGATAAAGATGATTATCCTAAATTACCTTTTAAAGGTTTTGCAAAAATTGATGCCTTTAAAAAAGCAGAAGCCGGAGAGTTTCCGATTCAAGGGCTTAATGTTTACATGCTCGGTATAGCTTTAGCGACAGATAAAAATTTTCCATTTAGTGTAAAAGAGGTTAAAGATGCAATTACACAGATGAATGCTAAAGTAGCTAAACAAAATATAGAGATATTAGATCACGCTATGCGTGATATAAAGGAGTTGTAGTTATGTGGAATACAATAGAAGGTGCTTCAAGAGAAAAAATTGAGCAGGTACAGTTTTCAAGACTTCAAGAGACTTTAAAAAGAGTATATGAATTAACATCTTTTTATAAAGATAGATTTGATGAGATGAAGATTAAGTTAGAAGATATAAAGAGCATGAAAGATATACAGATATTGCCTTTTACAAAAAAACAGGATTTAAGAAATCACTATCCTTTTGGACTTTTTACCGTACCTATGAGTGAAGTTGTAAGAGTTCACAGCTCTAGCGGTACAACAGGAAAACCTACGGTTGTAGGATATACAAAAAGCGATATGGATGTCTGGGATGAGGTTATGGCTAGAGTCTATACAATGGCTGGAGCAACCTCGCAAGATGTTGTTCATAACGCTTACGGGTATGGTCTTTTTACCGGTGGACTCGGATTTCATAACGGAGCAGAGACTATCGGAGCTACAACTATACCTGCTAGTAGCGGTTTTACTGATAGGCAAGTTATGTTAATGAAAGATTTTAATGCAACTATATTGGCGGCAACTCCATCATTTGCACTGCATATGTATGAATCTGCTAAAAAGAGCGGTAGTGATTATTTAAAAGATTTTAAGCTTAAATCTGGAGTATTTGGAGCTGAGCCTACGAGCAAAGGCTTAAAAGAAGAGGTGAGTCGTGTCTGGGGAATTGATTATCATGAAGTGTATGGTTTAAGTGAGATAATAGGTCCGGGTGTAAGCTCAAACTGTAAACATTCTAAACTCTTACATGTAAATGAAGATCACTTCTATCCAGAAATCATAGATCATGTAACAGGAGAAGTTCTGCCAGATGGCGAACGTGGTGAATTGGTTATCACTTCACTTACTAAACAGGCGTTACCTATTATTCGTTATCGTACCGGTGATATTACATCGTTGCATCGTGAGCCTTGTGCATGTGGAAGAACTTTGGTGAGAATGGAGAGTATAGTAGGGCGTGTTGATGATATGATTATTGTTAATGGTGTTAATGTCTATCCTTCACAAGTAGAGCATGTTATTGCCAATGCTGAAGGTGTTACACTCAATTATCAGATTATTGCTGATAAGAGAGGACATCTTGATAAGATTGATATTTTAGTAGAAGTTAACGAAGATGTTTTAAGTGATTCTGTTGCCGAGATGGAGAAGATAAAAAAAGATATTCAAAACTCTTTGGCAAATAATCTCTATATAAATGCAAATGTAAAGCTTGTTGAGCCTAGAACTATTGAACGAAGTATGGGTAAAGCAGTTCGAGTTGTAGATAAAAGGGTATAAAATGTCAAAAATAATAGAGCAGTTATCTGTTTTTGTAGAGAATAAAAAAGGTGAGTTGAGTGATATAACAACACTTTTAGCATCAAATAATATATCAATAAGCTCTATAAACTTATCAGATGCAAGTGATTTTGGTATACTTAGGTTGATAGTTGATGATAATAAACAGGCTAAGTCAATACTGGATAAAGCAGGTTTTTCCTCTCGTTTTACCGGTGTTTTTGCTGTTGAGATACGTGATCATGTCGGTAGCTTTAATAGTGTTGTAGATGTGCTGTTTAAAAATAATATAGACATAGAGTACACTTATACTCTGTCAAATGCGAAAATTGGAGCATTTATTTTTAAAGTTTCCGATAATGAATTAACCAAAGCGGTGCAAACACTTGAAGAGGGAGGAATAAATCTAAATGAGGTTTAATGAATACACAAGAGATTGATAAACGAGACATTGATTTTTTAAAATATATAGGCGGTGAAGTTTTAGATTTAGACAACGGTTATGCACAGATAGGTTTTGAGGTGATGCCATACCATAAACAGCATTTTGGAGTTGTTCATGGCGGTGCTATTGCTACTTTGGCAGACCACTGTGGTTGGTGTGCAGCTATCTCTGTATTAGAACCCGGCTTTAGTGCCGTAACCATTGAGATAAAAATAAACTACTTAAAACCGGCAAGAGATGAGTTTTTAAAAGCGGAAGCTCGTGTTGTTAATCAATCAAAACGTACAATTTTTACTACGATAGAACTTTTTTCTAAAGATACGTTGGTTGCGTATGCAACCGGTACTTTCCATATATTGGATGAATCAAAGGCTTTGAAAAATGCTAAATAACAGAGAGATAAGTGAACGTTTTGAAGTTCAAGTCAATACACTATATAACTGGCAAAAAAGTAAACCAAAACTCTACTCATATCTACAACATGCAGATTATAACAAAGAGAGAAACAGAGAAATCAATATACTTCTATCTCACTACAGCAAATCTATACGTAAAGATTTTACCGTAGAGGAGGTACATTATATTATAAATTCAGATATAAATCCTCACACCATTGATGAGATAGAAGATTTACATAAGATATTTATTAC
>WFND01000056.1 GCA_015484575.1 Helicobacteraceae bacterium | reverse complement strand
TAATATTTCATTTTGACATAAAAAGTGCTTCTTTTGCACTTTTTTGCTATACTCCAAAATAATAATTACATGTAAGGAATTTTTCATTTGCGTGACGCACTCTTAATAACTTTTCTTGGGATACTTTTTTATTTGGCATTGGCGACTATTTTGGGTAGTTCAGGTCTTATCGGCAGTTACGGTTGTGCTTTTGCACAGTTTAATCATAAAACTTTCGGTTATCTCTCATATATCTATCTTTTTGCAATGATGACACCTTTTGTATATTGGTATAAAAGTCACAATTTTTCTATAAGAAGCATAGAGATGAGTATCGCCTCTTTATTGCTGTTTTTTTCACTTTTGATACTTCAAGGTATGCTTGTTGAAAATAGTTTCAGAGGTGTTATAGGTGGAAATTTTGTAGATTTTTTAACTCCATATATCGGACTGTTTGGTGTTAGCGTATTTTGGGTAATATCTACTCTTGTATCTATCATAATAATTATAGATAAAAGTATTGCAGAGATTATATATGCAATAAGAAAATTATTTAATTTTAAAACAGAGCCAAAAGAGCAAAAGAGAGAGCCTGTTAAAGAGAGATTTATCGAAGACAGCTCCATTGAAGAAGAGAATGATAGCTCATTTGAACCATCTTACATAGAAGATGCACCTAAAATAAAAATCAAAAAAATAAAAAAAGTTGAGCAGACTCAAGAACCAATACAGGATAAAACAGAGAATATAGATGATGAAAAAGAGCCAGAAGAAAATACGATAATAGCTCTGTCAAAAAAGGTTAAACAGAGTAAACATGCTATAGTAGTAGATGAATTAGAAGAGAATAAAAAATTATTAGAGCAGATAGATACGGGAAAAATAGAAAAACCTAAAAATTTCAAACTTCCAAAAGTCGATTTTTTACAATCACCGCCAAAACATAAAAGCTTGGTAGATGAGAGTGAGCTAGATGATAAGATAAGAGATTTGATAGAAAAATTGGCACAATTTAAGATAGATGGAGATGTCGTTAGAACTTATGCCGGTCCTGTTGTATCAACTTTTGAGTTTAAACCGGCTGCAAATGTAAAAGTTTCTAAAATTTTAAACCTTCAAGATGATTTAGCGATGGCTCTTCGTGCAGAGACTATCCGTATTCAAGCCCCAATACCCGGAAAAGATGTAGTAGGAATTGAGATTCCAAACAAGAGTGTTGAAACTATCTATTTAAGAGAGATATTTGAAAACAAGCTCTTTAAAGATGCCTCCTCGCCACTAACCATAGCATTAGGCAAGGATATTGTAGGAAAACCTTTTATAACTGATCTGAAAAAACTTCCACACCTGCTTATTGCCGGTACTACGGGAAGTGGTAAAAGTGTCGGTATAAATGCGATGATACTAAGTCTTTTATATAGAAATTCACCAGATCAGCTCCGTCTTTTGATGATAGACCCTAAGATGCTTGAGTTTTCTATATACAATGATATACCACATCTTCTCACTCCTGTTATAACAAAAGCAAAACAGGCTATCGTAGCTCTAAACAATATGGTTAATGAGATGGAGAGACGTTATGAGTTGATGAGTGAAACACGTACTAAAAATATAGAAAACTATAATGAAAAAGCAAAAAAAGAGGCAAGAGAGCCTTTTCCTTATATAGTTGTAGTTATAGATGAATTAGCCGATTTGATGATGACTAGCGGAAAAGATGTTGAGTACTCCATAGCACGACTTGCACAGATGGCAAGAGCTAGTGGAATACACCTCATAGTAGCAACACAGCGTCCATCGGTAGATGTTGTTACAGGTCTTATAAAAGCAAATCTTCCTTCTCGTATAAGCTATAAAGTAGGACAGAGAGTAGATAGTAAGATTATCTTAGATCAACAAGGTGCAGAGTCACTCCTTGGACGTGGAGATATGCTCTTTACGCCTCCGGGAATGAGTGGACTTGTACGTTTACATGCACCTTGGAGTAGTGAAGATGAGATAGAGAAAATCGTGGAGTTTATAAAGTCACAACGAGAGCCACAGTATGATAAAAGCTTTCTATACGAAGAGGGTGAACGCTCATCTAGCGGTGAAGCCAAGGATGTTGATGAGCCACTTGATGAACTTTTTGAAGATGCTAAAAACATAGTGCTTACCGATAAAAAAACCTCTATCAGCTATCTTCAAAGGCGATTGCAGATAGGATACAACCGCTCTGCAAGGATTATTGAGCAACTTGAGCTTCAAGGTATCCTTTCCGCCCCAAATGCCAAAGGAAATAGAGAGATTATCTAATCTTTTATGTTACGAATTTATACAAAAAAAGTTATGAAAATCATTTCTTTGTGTAATAACGTAACACCTAAACAGTACTACAAACTTATTTTAGATATAATCCACAGATAAATTAAATTTGCAGGAGTCATTATGGCTTTTTTACAAGAGTATAAAGCTCACGTTGCTGAACGTGAAACCTTAGGTGTTCCACCACTTCCACTTTCTGCTGCTCAAACAGCAGAACTTATTGAGTTGATTAAAACTGATTGTACAGATGAGTTGCTTGATCTTTTAACTAATCGTGTTTCACCGGGTGTTGATGATGCCGCGTATGTAAAGGCTGCATTTTTAAATGATGTCGCCGCTGAAAATGTAAAAGTAGATGCTATTTCACCGGAAAAAGCTGTTGAGATGCTTGGTATGATGCTAGGCGGTTACAATGTAAAACCTCTTATTAATGCACTATCATCTTCCAATGAATCAGTTGTAAAAGAGGCGGTTAGTGCTTTAAATAAAACACTTCTTGTATATGATGCTTTTAATGATGTTGAAGAGTTGCACAAAGCCGGTAACGCAGCTGCTACGGAGGTGATGACTTCATGGGCAAATGCAGAGTGGTTTACATCAAAACCAAAATTGGCAGACAAGATTACCGTAACGGTTTTTAAAGTAGAAGGTGAGACTAATACGGATGATCTCTCACCTGCATCAGAAGCTTTTACTCGTTCAGATATTCCTCTACATGCAAACTCCATGCTTACTGCAAAGATGGATGACCCTGCAGGTACTATTGCACAGCTGAAGAAAAAAGGTCACACTGTCGCTTATGTCGGTGATGTTGTAGGAACAGGTTCATCTCGTAAATCTGGTATAAACTCTGTTCAATGGCATATGGGTGAAGATATACCGGGTGTTCCAAACAAGCGTACCGGCGGTGTTATACTCGGTGGGATTATTGCTCCTATCTTCTTCGCAACAAGTGAAGACTCCGGTGCATTACCGTTAGAGCTTGATGTAACTGCAATGAATATGGGTGATGTTATCGACATCTATCCATACAGAGGTGAAGCACACAAAGATGGTAAATGTATAGCTACTTTTAAATTAAACCCAAATACTATCACGGATGAAGTTCGTGCAGGAGGTCGTATTCCTCTGATTATAGGTCGTGGTCTTACTGCTAAAGCTCGTGGGGTTTTAGCAATGGGTGCATCTGATATTTTCTTGACTGCCGAGCAACCTGCCGATAATGCAAAAGGATATACACTTGCACAGAAGATGGTAGGTAAAGCCAGTGGATTGGACGGTGTTCGTCCGGGAATGTATGTTGAGCCTCAGATGAGTACGGTAGGCTCTCAAGATACTACGGGTCCTATGACTAGAGATGAGATTAAAGAGTTAGCCGCTCTTGGATTTAATGCAGATTTTGTACTTCAATCTTTCTGTCATACGGCAGCTTATCCAAAACCGTCAGATGTCAAGATGCACCACACACTTCCAGATTTTATCTCTAACCGTTCAGGTGTTGCTTTGCGTCCGGGTGATGGGGTTATTCACTCTTGGTTAAACAGAATGGTGCTTCCTGATACCGTTGGAACAGGTGCAGACAGTCATACACGCTTTCCATTGGGTATCTCATTTCCGGGAGGCAGCGGAATTGTCGCATTTGCAGCTGTTACAGGTTCTATGCCTTTAACTATGCCAGAGTCTGTTTTAGTACGCTTTAGCGGAACAATGCAACCCGGTATCACTCTTCGTGATTTGGTAAATGCCATCCCTTATACAGCTATCAAAGAGGGGCTACTGACAGTTCCTAAAAAAGGTAAGAAAAATATCTTTGCAGGACGTATCTTGGAGATAGAGGGTCTTCCTGATTTAAAAGCCGAACAGGCATTTGAACTGTCTGATGCGTCTGCAGAGCGTTCAGCGGCAGCATGTACGGTTCTTTTAAATAATGAACCGGTTATTGAGTACTTAAAATCAAATGTAGTTCTTTTAGAGCAGATGATACAGAGCGGTTATGAAGATAAGCGTACCCTTGCAAGACGAATTGAGAAGATGAATGAGTGGTTGGAAAATCCAACACTAATGAAACCAGATGCCGATGCTGAGTATGCAGCTGTTATTGAGATAAACCTTGATGAGATTACTGAGCCTATTTTAGCTTGTCCGAATGATCCTGATGATGTTGCTACTCTTAGTGAGATTTTAGCATCTGATCGTCCTACAAAGATAGATGAAGTATTTGTAGGTTCTTGTATGACAAATATCGGTCATTATCGTGCTTTAGGTGAGGTTTTAAGAGGTGAGGGTGCTGTTCCTACACGTCTATGGGTATGTCCTCCGACAAAGATGGATGAGAAAGAGTTGACTGAAGAGGGTTATTATGCTGTATTTGGCAGTGCGGGTGCTAGAACAGAGATTCCGGGCTGTTCTTTATGTATGGGTAACCAAGCTCGTGTTGCTGATAATGCCATAGTATTTTCAACATCAACTCGTAACTTTGATAACCGTTTAGGTAAAGGTGCTCAAGTATATCTAGGTTCAGCCGAACTAGCAGCAGTATGTTCAATGCTAGGACGTCTTCCAACAAAACAGGAGTATTTAGAAAAAACCGCAAAAATCAACGGTAAAGAGGCAGAGATATATAAATATCTTAACTTTAACCTTATTAAAGACTATAAACTATAATTCATTTTATACTTTACATGTAAGTATCTTTAGCTTACATGTAAAGCCCCTCTTGCTCCTGTTTATATTTTATTATTTTTAGCTAAAATTTCTATACGAGGAATTTTGATGAAAAAAACAGTAATATTACTCTTTTTACTATTAGGCACTGTTTTGTCAGCTTATAGTGAAATTGAGATAAAATCTATGATTTCAAGGATGCTTGTTATAGGGTTTGAAGGTGAGAATGTAGATGAAAACAGTAAGATAATCAAACAGATAAAAAAGTACAATTTGGGCGGTGTTATACTTTTTGACAGATTTTATAATGATGCAAACAGAACAAAAAATATTCGCTCACCAAAACAGCTAAAAATCTTAACACAAAGACTTCAACAAGCCTCAAAAAAGCCTCTTATTGTCGCTATTGATCAAGAGGGAGGGAGAGTTGAGCGTCTAAAAGAGTCTTATGGGTTTGTGCATACAAAAAGTGCTATGCAGATGGCAAAAGGCTCACTAAAGAGTGCAGAAAAAGAGTATAAAAAACTCGCAGATACTTTACATGTAAACGGTATTAACTGTGATTTTGCTCCTGTGGTTGACTTGGCGATAAATCCTAAAAATTATGTTATCTATAAACTAGAGCGTTCTTATGGGGCTGATGGAAAAAGAGTCAGTGAATATGCAGGAGTTTTTATAGATGCTCTAAGAGATGAAAATATCATCAGCGTCTTAAAACATTTTCCCGGACACGGTTCATCTATGGGAGATTCTCATAAAGGTTTTGTAGATGTTAGCGATACTTGGAGTGAAAAAGAGCTAGAGCCTTATCGTATATTGATAGGGCAAAACAGAGCCGATATGATAATGACAGCTCACGTATTTAACTCTCATCTTGACCCTGTTCATCCTGCTACACTCTCATACAGTGTAAATACTAAACTTTTACGAAACAAGTTAGGTTTTAAAGGTGTGATTATCAGTGATGATTTGCAGATGAAAGCCATATCTGAGCATTATCTATTAAAAGAGATGCTGACACTAGCCATAAATTCAGGGGTTGATATGTTGCTGTTTGCTAATCAGTTAGCTTATCAAGACCTTGATAGTGTCATCAATACAATCTATCACAGCATAAGAGAGGGAGATATAAAAATCTCTCGTATTTTAGAGTCAAACAGACGTATTGAAGCTTTGGATTTAAAGTACATTATGAAGCATAAAGATATAGATTTTTTTGAAAATCGCATACAGATGAGCAGGGAGTATATAGAGCGTCATTACGCTTTACATGTAAAAGATATATTGATAAAACCAAAAGCTATAGTGTTGCACTGGACAGCGGTAGATAACTTAAATGACTCATTTAAACGACTAAAACCTGAAAAATTATTTAGTGACAGAAAAGATATAGCAAAGGCGAGTGCTTTAAATGTATCGGCACACTTTTTGATAGACAGAGACGGTACGATATACCAGTTGATGCCAGATAACTATATGGCACGTCACACCATAGGTTTAAACTACTCATCTATAGGCATAGAGAATGTAGGTGGAGAAGATAATACAAAAGAGGATTTAACACAGGCACAAGTTCGTGCAAATATAGCTCTGATACGTCATCTAAAATCAAAATATCCGGATATTGAGTATCTTTTAGGACACTATGAGTATCGAAAAATGGAAAAATCAGAGCTATGGTTAGAAAAAGATAAAAGCTACAGAACCCAAAAAAATGATCCCGGAAAGAGTTTTATGAAAGCTGTTCGTAAAGGTGTAGAGGATCTGCAACTCAAAGAGCCATGATGTTTGATATATTAGACTGGTCGATTTTTGGAGCTTATTTTTTACTTTTGGCATTTAGCTCTTTTGTCTTTTCACGTATCAAGATAGATACATCAAGAGATTATTTTGTAGGCTCTAACTCCATGCCTATGCTTGGAGTTGCCATATCGGTTTTAGCTACTTCTCAATCTGCTGCCACTTTTTTAGGAGCTCCTGAGTACTCTTACAGGGCTGATTTTACATTTTTGGGGTTCTATTTTTCAGCTTTTTTGGCTGTCATCTTTGTCTCTTATGCTCTTATACCAAAGTTTTATGCCATTAGAGCGGTTACGGTTTATGAACTTTTACAAAATCGTTACGGTGAGAGTGCGAAAAAACAGGCAGGTGTTATGTTTTTGATAGGGCGTGTTTTAGCTAGTGGAGCTAGGCTGTATATAGGCTCTTTGGCTCTGTCTATGATACTGTTTGCAGATATAGGCTTTTTACATGTAAGCCTCTCTATCGCTATCTTGATGATAGGTTCTCTCTCTTATGCCTACTTTGGCGGAGTGAAATCCATCATATTTAGTGATATTATACAAGCTGTTACATATATCGGGGCTGGGATTGCCGTGTTGGTTTATCTGTATAATTCACTTGATAGTTCTATGATACTACCGACACTTCAAGAGTACGGCAAACTCAAAATCATAGACACTTCACTAGATGCAAAGTTTGGTATTTTCTCACTTTTAAGCGGTTGGTTACTGCTAAATATCGCAGCCTTTGGATTAGATCAAGATATGACACAGAGAGTTTTAAGCTGTAAAAACCAAAAAGAGGCTGTAAAATCTCTTATAATATCTATCTTTTTGAGTGTTGTGGTTGTTGTGCTGTTTTTGGCTATAGGTTCACTGCTATATCTCTTCTATCAACAAACTGATATAACGCAGAAATTTTCAGGAGAGAAGATAACTATATTTATGTTTTATATACTTCACGAGATGCCAGAGGGTCTGCGTGGACTTGTAACGGTTGGTGCAATTGCCGCAGCACTGTCTAGCACAAACTCTGTTTTGGGAGCTATGGCTTCTGTAGCTGTTGAAGATATTTACAGACCTTGGAGGCTAATGCGCGGCAGTGTGGATGAGATGCACTTTGTCAAAGCTGCTAGAGTCGCTGTTTTGGGGTTTGCTCTCATCTTGTCTGCTATGGCTATGGTCAGTTATTTTTGGCAGAGATATAGTGACTTGCCTCTGCTTAGTTTTGCTCTTGGTGTTATGGCTTTTGCCTACAGTGGGCTTTTGGGAGTTTTCTTTTCGGCTATATTTACATCTCGTGGAAATTCAAAAACAGCTCTCTATGGGCTTATAAGCGGATTTTTGACTGTTTTGGCACTTCAACCTTATGTCTTTGGTATCAAACTTGGTTTCTCTTGGCAGATTGTTATCGCTACGGGTCTCTCTTTTGCTGTTGTGCAGTTGGGAGATGGTGATGAGTGAGTTATATATAGGTGTCATGTCAGGAACAAGTCTTGATGGTGTTGATGTCGCTTTGTGTGAGATAGATGAGTTTACATGTAAGTGTATAGCAAGTATAGAGTATCCGCTAAAAGAGTCTCTAAAATCTGAAATCTTACATGTAATAGAACATCCTGTAACTATAAAACTTATAGGAGAATTAGACAATAAGTTGGGACATCTCTTCGCAGATGCAGTAAATGAGCTTATAAAATCTAATCAAATAGATGTAGATAAGATAAGAGCCATAGGTTTGCACGGGCAGACTCTATGGCATCAAACAGAGGGTAAATACCCCTTTAGTATGCAGTTGGGAGATGCAAATATCGTCACTTTTAAGACAGCTGTTAAGGTTGTAAGTGATTTTAGAAGAGCTGACGTAGCAAGAGGTGGGCAGGGGGCTCCTTTTGCTCCGGCTTTTCATCAGTTTATGTTTGCAAAAGATGATAAAAAAGTGGCAGTTTTAAATATAGGAGGTATGGCAAATATCTCTATATTGGGGGAGAAACTTATAGGTTATGATACCGGGTGCGGAAATGTTTTAATGGACTACTGGACGGCTCTGCATAAAAATCTACCTTTTGATGTAGATGGAGAGTGGGCAAAATCCGCTAAGGTAGATAAAAAACTGCTTTTGCAGATGTTAGAAGATGAGTATTTTAAAAAAGATTATCCAAAGAGTACGGGAAGAGAGTATTTTAACAGATTTTGGCTGGAAAATCAGCTAAAAAATTTCACTATAAGAGCTAGAGATGTTCAAGCTACACTTCTTGCTTTAACAACAAACAGCATAGCAGATGAGCTAAAAAAGTTTGATATTGACGAGCTTATAGTCTGTGGTGGAGGCGGAAAAAATCTATATCTGCTTGAGAGTTTAAAAGCTCTTTTACCGGGTATCTCCTTACATGTAAGCTCTGATAGCGATAATATTGAAGCTATGACATTCGCATGGTTGGCATACAAACGTATCCATGCAGAAAAAGTGGTTTTAAAATCTGTAACAGGAGCTTTATCAGATGCCGTTTTGGGAGGAGTTTATGAATAATATAAGAAGATGGCTAAATACAACGCCATACAGAGACTTTAGCATTGAGACAGCCTCGGCAGACGCTAGTTTTCGTAAGTATTATAGACTTATATCTGAAGATAAAAGCTATATATTGATGGATTCATCTTTAGAAAAAGAGTCTATAAATCCATTTTTAGATGTCTCAAACAGACTCTTACATGTAAACGTAAATGCACCTAAAATATTAGCACAAAATCTACATGATGGTTATCTGATATTAGAAGATTTCGGCAGTATAAATCTTCTTGATGTTTTAAACAGAGATAACTTTAATAACTACTACTCAAAAGCCATAGATACTAT
>WFND01000055.1 GCA_015484575.1 Helicobacteraceae bacterium | reverse complement strand
TTTATGCTCTGTTGCTTATTATTTAAGACATTCTATTTTCTTTACGATTAAAACTCTATAAATAGTATGCTATTTTATGAGAAAATTTGATAAATAATGAATTTATTTGCAATAACAGGGGTACTTATGAAAAACTTGGAGATTTCAAAACGTGATTTAGATGTTATATGGCATCCTTGTACTCAGATGAAAGATCATGAATTTTTGCCGTTGATACCTATTAAAAAGGCTAATGGTGTCTATTTGGAAGATTTTGACGCTAACAGATATATAGATGCGATTTCAAGTTGGTGGGTAAATCTGTTTGGACACACTAACAGTTATATAAATAATAAGCTAAAAGAGCAACTAGAGTCATTGGAGCATGTCATATTGGCAGGTTTTACACATGAACCGATAGTAAAACTTTCAGAACGTCTTGTTAAACTTACGCCGGAAGGACTAACAAAATGTTTTTATGCAGATAATGGCTCTAGTGCGGTAGAAGTTGCTCTTAAGATGAGTTACCATTATCATAAAAATCGTGGAGAGGAAAAATCACTATTCCTCTCTTTGAAAAATAGCTATCACGGAGAGACGATAGGTGCGTTATCTGTTGGAGATGTTGAACTGTATAAGCAGACTTATGAACCATTACTTATAAGTTGTATCCAAACTTCCGTGCCTAAAGATCAGAGTATTGAGGCGGCTATTGAGGCGGCTAAAGATTTAGAAGAACTCTTACATGTAAGACATAAAGAGATAGCCGCATTTATATTAGAACCTCTTGTTCAAGGTGCTGGAAGTATGCACATGTATCATCATAGATATTTAAGTGAAGCAAGAGAGATATGCGATAAATATAATGTTCACTTAATTGCTGATGAGATTTTAGTAGGTTTTGGAAGAACCGGAACTATGTTTGCATGTGAACAAGCAGATATAACACCAGATTTTTTAACACTTTCAAAAGGTCTTACGGGAGGCTACCTTCCACTCTCTGTTGTACTGACAAGTGATGAGATATATAGGGAATTTTACTGCGATTATAACGAAAACAGAGCCTTTTTGCACTCACACAGCTATACGGGAAATGCTCTTGCCTGTGTTGCCGCTAATGCAACATTGGATATTTTTGAAGATAACGATGTTATTCAAAACAATCTAAAAACTTCAAAATATATGAGAGAGAAGCTAGAGAAATTTAAATCGCTCTTACATGTAAAAGAGGTTCGTCAAACAGGTATGATAGCAGCAGTTGAGCTTAAAGGTTTTAAGAGTGAAGAGAGAGTAGGGTTAAAAGTTTACAAATATGCTCTCAATCATGGTGTTTTATTGCGTCCGCTTGGTAATATTGTATATTTTATGCCACCGTACATCATCACTCAACAAGAGATAGATATTATGATAGATACCGCTTATGAAGCTATTAAAAATCTAAATCTAATTGACTAATAGAGCTATTAAGAAGCAATAGACGACAACTCTTCTCCAAGATTGCCAATCTTTTGGCAAGTAGATGCAGATCTCTGTTGTAAGCATAGACACCATAGCCTTTTATAACCATAATATCGGTGTTATTAGATAAAAAATAGTATGGTATCTCCGTGGCGGCTCTATCATACCAGCCTTCAAAACTTTTAGGGTCATGTATCTGGATATTGCCTAGCTCTTTGTAACCAAAATAATCTTTTGGGATAATAACATTACAATGAAGCGAATAAGCGGTAGTAAATGGAGGCATAGAAAAAGTTATAAATTTTGCTTCTGTTATCTGCTTATATATATGTTGATGGATTTCAGCATCTATACTGGCTTCGTTCCATCTGTAGTCTTTACGATAGTATAGCTCTATCATACTTTTTTCATCAAAAGAGTCAAAAATAGTATCACGAGTATTTATAACAAAAAGGTTAGACTCTAATTTGGCAGAGATAGAACCGTGATAGATTCCAAAAAAATCTTTTCTAAACATTGACAGAGCCAACAGTGAAAGCTGTTTTTTTACACGTATTTTATTCATGATGTATTATAGCTAATTGAAATAATATATTTTCTTAGATATACTAAGCTTAGTTAAAATTCAAAAGGACACAGATGAATAGTATAGTTAAAGTAATTGTTGCATTGACAATGGGTGTTGTTATCGGTCTTTGGGCTGAAGACAATGTTATCAAAGAGCCGCCAAAAGGCAACTTACGTTACTCTATAATGGTACAGAAGTTTAAAAATGAAGCTGGTTGGAGCGGTCGTTACAGTATTGGTGACGGTATGACGACTGCTATGACAAATATATTGAGAAAATCCGGTTGGTTTGTAGTCCTTGGTGACAAAGAGATGCGTTCAGCCGCTATGAAAGAGCAAGATTTTGCAGCCGGTGGACGCACCATGAAGGGCAAAAAGACACCTAAAATGGGGAGAATGACACCTGCTCAACTTCTTGTACGAGGCTCTATAACAAATGTTCAAGAGACAAGTGCTAAAAAAGGAGGTTTAAATTTTATGGGTGTTTCACTTGGCGGTTCAGGTGGAGATGCTGAGATTAATCTTACTATATACTTAGTAGATACTACAACAGGTCAGGTTGTTGCTTCACAAGATATTATAGGAAATTCTGGACGTACCGGTTACAGTCTGGGTTATAGCGGTTCTGATTTGGGTGGTCTTACCGGTGCATTTGGCGGTGAAGAGAAAGATAATGTTCAAAAAGCGATAGAAGATGCGGTAGGACAAGCTACAAATTATCTTATTAAACAGTTAGATGAGATTCCTTGGGAGGCTTCACTGCTACTTGCTAAGAAGAATAAGTTTATTATAAATCGTGGTGAACGTGATGGTGTAAGTGTAGGTAAAACTTTTAACGTTGGCGAGATTGAAGAGCTTATAGACCCGGATACAGGTGAGCTTTTGGACTCTGAAATGTCAGTTGTAGGTACTATTAAAGTGACAAAGGTTAAGAAAAAAATTGCTTATGCCAAAGCTTTAAGTGGTGAAAAAGCTATGAAAAAAGGTATGAGTGTATTTCCTCAAGATCGTTAAATTTAGGATGTGAAATGAAGAAGATATTAATATTAGTGAGTTTTTTAAGCTCACTGACATACGCGTTAGATGATTACCAAGTGGCTTTTGAGACAACAGAGTGTAGCGGTGAGAGTGGTTTTGCGACAGTGTCGATAGAGTCAATAGATAAGATAGTCTCTGCAGATTGTAAGCATGATGGTAAAAAACTTCAAAAACTTCTTGTAAAAAAAGGTGCTACGTACGCCACTTATACATTGACCTATAAAGAGGCAAAAGGTGTTATGCAAGATGTGAAGCTATATAATCGTGCAAGACTTAAAATGATGGAAAACGCTAACACGCTTGTAATAACCAAATGAAAAGCTCAAGACGTCTATTTTTAAAGAGTTCTGCCGTCTTTATCGGCACTTTCTCTCTTTTAGCAGATGACAGTTTTGAGTATGCCAAGAAAATATCTATATACAAAGAGCCTTATCAGACCTTTGCACTCTTACACAAA
Organism: Helicobacteraceae bacterium; assembly: GCA_015484575.1. Classification (GTDB taxonomy): domain Bacteria; phylum Campylobacterota; class Campylobacteria; order Campylobacterales; family Sulfurimonadaceae; genus S010-53. The sequence continues at coordinate 7,448 of WFND01000055.1, read as the reverse complement.
GATCTGTTCGTAAACAGCAATATCTACAACCTTTTAAATAGTATAAATCCAACCTCCTACCTTGCCGGAGTTTTTGAAGATCCATATATTACTCAAGATGATAAAGATTATCTTAAAAACGGCATCACTTGGCTACATGAGACATCAGATGAGCTGTATAAAAAGAGGTATTATAATCTTAAAACTTATGAGAGACAGCAGTTGTTACATAAAATATCAGAACAAGAGTGGGGCGATAGTTGGCTCTGGAGTATTATGAGTTACTTTTTTGAAGCTATGCTCGGCGATAGTATATACGGTGGTAATATTGACGCTAAAGGGTGGCAATATCTTGATTTAGTCAGTGGTTATCCACGTCCGAAAAAGGTACTTTATAATGGTTGATGTCTGTATTATAGGAAGCGGTGCCGGTGCTGCTCCTGTTGCTTATACTCTATGCAAGGCGGGTTATAATGTTACTCTCTTGGAGAAAGGTCCTCTCTTAGAGCGTAGTGATTTTTCAAAAGATGAGATTGCCGTTAGCAGAAGAGCTGTTTACACTCCCTTATTAAAAGATGAACAGCATGTTATGGAGACATACCGTAGTGATGGCACGATAGAGAGAACATTGGGAGTAGATGCAGATTGGAGTTTTTGGAACGGCTCTTTGGTCGGTGGCTCTTCAAATCTCATGAGTGGTTACTTTCACAGAATGAAGCTAAATGACTTTAAACTACTATCAACTTATGGAGAGATAGAGGGTGCAAATATAGTTGATTGGGCTATAAGTTATGAGGATTTAGAGCCGTATTATGATAAAGTAGAGAAGATAGTAGGCGTCTCTGGCAAAGCTGTAAAACATAAATTTTTAGAGCCAAGAAGCTCAAAAGATTTTCCATATCCACCAACGTGGGAGCAGGGCGTATCTTCTTGGATTGACAGTGCTTGTGAAAGTCTTGGATATGAGAGTATTCCTACTCCTCGTGCTGTTTTACCATATGATGCACTAGAGCGAAGTGGCTGTTCATACTCCAATTTTTGTGGAAGTTACGGCTGTGCCACAGGAGCAAAAGGCAATGCAAAATCTGCACTTTTAGATAAAGCGATGGCAACGGGCAGATGCAAGATAATTTCTGAAGCTTTTGTCTATTATCTTAAAAGTGATGCTTTACATGTAAGAGAAGCTCACTATTTTGATAAAGATAAAAATTCTCATAAGATAGAGGCAAAGCTATTTGTATTGGCGGCTCAAGCGATAGAGAGTTCTAGGCTTCTGTTAAATTCAAAATCAAAATATTTTCCGAATGGTTTGGCAAATAATAGTGGCAATGTAGGAAAAAACCTTATTTTTTCAGCCGGTGGAGTCGGACAGGGAACACTAGAGCTTAAAAATCTTTCAAAAGAGAGACAAAATCAACTCTTTACTAGAGGGGCTTTTGTAAATAGATCTCTACAACAGTGGTATGAGTATGTGGATAGAGGATTTCGCTACAAAGGTGGAACTATCGACTTCTTGTATCAACATGCAAATCCTATAGCAAGGGCTATGGGTGAGTTGTACGACAAAGATGCAAGATTACTCTGGGGCAGAGATTTAGATAAGAGATTACAGTACGCTTTTAAAGAGTCTCGCATTATTAAATTTGAAGTCTTTAACGACTGGCTTCCAACAGATAAAAACTATGTCAGTATAGATGAAAAGGTAAAAGACAGGTGGGGAATACCTGTAGGAAAATTGCGTCTTTACGGACATAAGCACGATTTGAGAGTAGGAAGATATTTAGCCAAAAAAGGTGAAAATGTTTTAAAAGAGATGGGGTGTTTACATGTAAGTTCAGATATATCAAATGCACCACCGCCAAATCTTGTAGCCGGTGGATGTAGATTTGGCAATGACCCCAAAAGTTCCGTATTGGATAAAAACTGTAAAGCACATGAGCTTAAAAACCTGTATGTAACAGATGGCTCTTTTATGCCGACGGGCGGAAGCGTACCTTATACATGGACAATTTATGCAAACTCATTTAGAGTCGCTGATAAGATTTTAAAGCATCTGCAAAAAACTTTAGGGCACCTCTAAAGTTTTTAGGGGTACCCTTAAGCTATTTTAAAATCTTAATCATTTTTCGAGACAGTTTAACAATTCCGCTCTTTTCAAACCCTTTTAATAATCGACTGACTACTTCACGAGAAGTACCGACTATGTCGCCCAACTCTTCATGTGTTATATTTATCTCTTTTTCAGGTTGCTCTTTTAGCCAGTTTAGCAGACGTGAATCAAGGCTTGAAAATCGTATCTCTTCAATAAGTGAAGCCATCTTCTCCATGCGATTGACATATTGATCAAAAACGTATCTCTGAAAAGCTTTATCCTCTATAAAAAGTTTTGCTATAAGCTCTGCGGGAATATCATAACCCTCTAAATCCGTCTCTGCCGTTGCTGTTCCTACTGCCGGAGCACTGTTGTATGATGCGGTGAAATTTACATTGCACTGTTCACCTTTTTCAAAATAGTAGAGTAAAACACTCTGACCGTTCTCATGCTGACGAGTGACTCTAACGCGACCTTTTGTTAAAAATAAGATAGTGCCACAGACGTCACCTTGATGATACAGTTCCATTCCCTCCGGCACTTTCATAATGTTTGAAGCATCTACAAGAGCCTCTTGATTACTCTTTTTTAGTTTGTTAAAAAAATCAAATGTCTGCATTTTTTGCCTCATTTTAAAAGATAATGAGATATTATACCTTAAATATTTAAGGTAGAAAAAATGAGAAAAAAAGCAGTTTGTATAATGAGTGGCGGTATGGACTCTACTTTGAGTGCTTATATCATGAAAGAGAGAGGTTACGACATCATAGCTTTACATTTTAACTATTCTCAACGTACACAGAAAAAAGAGCTTGAGTGTTTTCGTGATATTTGTGAAGATTTGGGTGTTATAAAAAAATATGAGATTGATCTGGACTTTTTTAAAAGTATTGGAGCTTCTGCCTTGACAGACAGCAGTATAAAAGTTCCTACAGGTGGTATTGAAGATGGTGTTCCTGTCACTTACGTACCTTTTAGAAATGGAATATTCTTAAGTATAGCAGCGGCTGTGGCTGAAAAACATGGGGCTTTTAAGGTTTCTATCGGTGTTGTCGAAGAAGATAGCAGCGGTTATCCTGACTGTAGAGAAAACTTTATAGATTCATTTCAAAAAAGTATAAATCTCGGTACAAAAGATGACACAGGTATAAGCATAGAGAGACCTCTTGTTAAGTTGAAAAAAGAGCAGATTGTCTCTGAAGCATTTGAACTTGATGTGCCTCTACACCTGACTTGGAGCTGTTATCAAAATGATGATATAGCCTGTGGTGTTTGCGATAGCTGTCGTTTAAGACTAAAAGGTTTTGAATTAGCCGGAGGAATTGATCCGCTTCCTTACAGATGAAAATATACACTATAGAAGATATTGAGGTCATTGTAGAGCATAAACCTAAAAACAGAAACTCTTATATCAGTATAGATTCTGATGGTACTGTTAGATTAAAAACACCCATGAGACTCTCTTTTAGAATAAACTCTCTTCTTAAAAACAAAATAGAGTGGATAAAGGCGAAACGTTTACATGTAACTCTTAAAAAATCCATAAAACATACATTGGGAGAGAGTGTCGTTATAGATGGAAAAGTCAGAGATATATCGGAATTTCCAAAGCTGTTAAAGATGTGTGATAGCTTACATGTAAGAGATGAAAATTCTCTACAGAGATGTTATGATAAGTTTTATCTTCAATTCTCACGAGATATTTTGTCTTTACATGTAAAGCAGATAAGCCAAATAACAGGGTTATATCCCAAAGAGCTAAAATTTCGTAAAATGAGGCGTCAATGGGGTAACTGTAACTCAAATGGAGTTATTACTCTAAATACCGCTCTTATGAAACTAACTCAAAAACATAGGGAGTATGTTATCACTCATGAGCTTTGTCATCTAAAACATATGAACCACTCAAGAGATTTTTACAATCTCTTATATACTCTTTTTCCAGAAGCAAGAAGCTCTGAAAAAGAGATAAAAAATATAAGTTTTTAAAGGCTCTAAAATGGTACTAGCCGGTGATATTGGCGGAACAAAAACAGATATGGCTCTTTATGAGTTAGTTCAAGGAGAGTTGAAACTTATTGCAGCCGAGCAGTTTAAAAACAGCAGTTACTCTCGGTTAAATGATATATTAGAAGAGTTTGAAGAACTCCACTCTTTTGAGTTTGTAAAAAGTGCATGTTTTGCATTAGCCGGTCTTGTAGAAAATGGTACATGTAAGATTACAAATTTAGATTGGAGCATAACAGAAAAAGAGATTCAAGAGTATCTAAATATAAGAGATGTAAAACTCATCAATGACCTTCAAGCAACTGCTTATGGAATGTTGCATCTAAGTGAGGATGAATTTGTTCATCTAAATCCAGATGCAAAAAAAATCTCTGCTAACAGAGCTGTTATAGCGGCAGGGACAGGTTTAGGTGAAGCTATTTTGTATTTTGACGGTAAAGATTATAGAGCTATTGCGACAGAAGGCGGTCATACGGATTTTGCACCTATTAATGAGCAGCAAGAGAGACTGTTGAAATATCTACGCAGACGTTATGAAACACATGTTAGTTATGAGAGAGTTTTATCCGGAGATGCTATAACACAGATATATGAGTTTTTATCTCAAGAAAATTTTGCCAAAGAGCCGATAGAGATAGTTAATATTAATCCATATCAAGATAAAAATGCCCTAATTAGCCACCTAGCAATAGAAAAAAATGATCCACTTTGTAGTGAAACACTACGTCTTTTTTGTGAAATATATGCTGCAGAAGCCGGTAATCTTGCACTAAAATGTAATGCACGAGGTGGAATATATATAGGTGGGGGTATAGCTGTAAAGATACTGCCTTTTTTATTAAAAAAAGAGTTTATGCAGACGCTTACATGTAAAGGCAGATTTAAATATATGTTAGAGGCGTTAGAGGTTAAAGTATCGCTAAATGCAAAAACGGCACTTTTAGGTGCGGGAATATATGCTAGTAAATCCACAGGTTAATATATGTATAGATATATCTTAGTTGCAGTTATCTTTACATGTAAACTTTTAGCAGTTACTTTACCTCTGTATTTTTCTGGAAATAAAGTATTGAGTGAGCGTGAGTTATATGGTGCTATAGGTATAAATAAGCCATACTTTTTTCAATTTTGGAGAGATGAGCCTACTTTAAAAAGTTCTAATGTGGATTTTTATAAAAAAGTGCTAAAAGATTTCTACCGCTCAGAAGGTTTTTATCACACTAAAATCAAAGCTGTTATATCAGACGATAAGATAAGTTATAAGATTGATGAGGGAGAGTTTATCGAGATTGCCGATATCTCTGTTATATCGTCTTTGGATATTGAGGATGTTATAGGCTTACATGTAAAAGAGCGTTTTGAAGCTAGTCGTTTTGTAGATGATAAAAAAGCTATCATCTCATACGCACATGACAGGGGTTTTTGCAATGCAAAATTAAAATCAAAGGCTTGGATAGATACGAAAAATGCTCAAGCTTTTATACTTTATGAGTTAGATAAGGATAAGATATGTCACTTTGCAGAGATAACTGTTAGTGACAGCGGTGGCTTTGATCCTTGGCTTATAAAATCTTTTTTGCGTTTTAAAGAGGGTGAAGAGTATTCAACTGAAAAAATTAGACAAAGTTATGACCTTCTGTATGCTCAAGGGGCGTTGGCAAGAGCCACTATAGAGGTCAAAGAGCATAACGCAACAGATGTGCCTATCGACTTACATGTAAGCAGACGAGAGAAACCTATACGTTTTCGTGCAGGTATAGGCTTGAACAGTGATGAGGGACTTGTTTTGCAAGGCGGAGTTATTCATCGTAACTTTTTTGATAACTTAAAAACATTAAGCTTGGATGCTCGTTACTCTAGGATAAGACAAGAGATTAAAAGTACCTTTACTATGCCCTTAAAAGATCACAATCTGTTTGGTACTACCATGGGTTATAAGTATGAAAAATTTGATGGTTATAAAGAGAAAAGCACCTATATCACACCATACGTTCAGCAGTATGACCAGCCACACTCTTTTAAAGAGGCTGTTTTAATAGATAAGGCTACAACATATGATAGTGAAGATACAGATCTTTTTGCCGAAAGCGACCTACTTGTCACCTCACTGCTTTTTAACTGGAAATATGACATAAGAGACAGAGTTCTTGAGCCTACAAAGGGTTACTATCTCTTTACGGATATTCAAGGCTCACTAAAATCTACCATCTCTAACTCTACATATCTAAAAGCACTTATAGGAGGAGCAAAACTCTTCTCATATCATCAGAGTGTTTTTGGCATAAGAGCAAGTTTGGGAAGTATTAAGCTATATGATGGAGATATACCTTCATCTTATCGTTTTTATGCCGGTGGTATGAACTCAAACAGAGCTTACTCTTATCGTATGCTTGGTGCTAAAAATGCACAAGGAAACCCCGTAGGTTTTCGTTCAATAGCACAAAGCAGTGGAGAGTATCGTTTTGCTATTTTAGGAGAGTTAAGAGGGGTGGTGTTTAGTGATGTTACGCTTGTGGGACAAGATTATCTGCCAGATCAAAACAGACCATATATAGCAGTTGGAACAGGTTTGAGATATAAGACACCCATAGGTCCATTTGCCATAGATATAGCAACAGATATAAAAGATACTTCACAATATGCTATTCATTTTCATATAGGGGAGCTTTTTTAATGTTTAAATCTCTATATCTAACGATACATAATCTTATACTTTTTATAATTTTAATGTTTTGTATATCTATCTTTACTCTCTATCACCCACGTTTTTTAGAGCTGCTCTCTGATGAACTTTCTCATAACGGCATTGTCTCTTTTTCCAAAGTAAAAGGTAATATAGCAAAAAGATTGATATTTTATAATATTAACTATAAAGACACTCTGTTTATAGATAGGTTAGAACTTGAGTATAATCTATTTAACATAATATTTAAAGAGAAAAAGATAGATAAAATAGTGCTTGTAAAGCCTAAGATATTGGCAAAACTTTATGATACAGATGGTAGCCCCAGTGATAAGTCTGACTTTGATATACCAGATTTTGTAATTAACTCTATCTACGTAGAAGATGCCCTTATAAAAGATTCTCTTGATTATAAACTAAGTTTCAAGCTCTCTGATTTAGAGTATAAAGAGATGACTTTTACTCTCAAAAAGATAGATTATCTTCTCTTACATGTAAACTCCAAACCTGATGTGTCAGTTGCTGTTAAAGCTAAGGATTTAAGCTATAAAAACAGTTTATATGTAAAAGATATTAGTGCTGAGGGGGATGTCGCTTTTAATCATGCAGATATAAAAGGTGTTATAAAAAATAGTATCCTTAGTGCAAAAGCACAACTAAGATATAACAGAGAGTTAATCAGAGATA
>WFND01000054.1 GCA_015484575.1 Helicobacteraceae bacterium | reverse complement strand
ACGCAACTATTGCCAAGTAATATTGTTCTAACAACACTAAATTCAAGATATTCGCATAGTGCAATAGCACTGCGGTATCTATATGCAAATCTTCACGAGTTACAAAGCCAAGCCAAAATTTTAGAGTTTGTTATAAATGAAAATATTCAAAATATAGCAGAATATATACTTACATGTAAGCCAAAAATCATAGGTATCGGTGTCTATATTTGGAACGCTTTAGATGTTTATGAGCTTATAGAGATTATAAAAAAAGTCTCTCCGAAAACTAAGATAATATTGGGAGGTCCAGAAGCCTCACATATGCCGCATCGTGTAAATTTTGACAGGGCAGATTTTATCGTAAAAGGTGAGGGTGAGATAGTATTTTATGAACTGTGCAAAAAAATACTCCAAGATGAAATACCAAAAGAGCGTATAGTAAGTGCAGGTGTCGTAGATGTGAAATCGCTTGAACTTCCATATAGATATTATGATGAAAAAGATATAGCAAATCGTCATATCTATGTTGAAGTATCTCGAGGTTGTCCATTTTTATGTGAATTTTGCCTCTCTAGTGCTGATGAGAAGATGCGAAATTTTGATCTAAATATTATGCTAAAAGAGTTTGAGATTCTCTGGCAAAGGGGTGTTAGAGATTTTAAGTTTATAGATAGAACTTTTAATACAAACATACGAACAGCCAACTCGATTTTAGACTTTTTCCTCTCAAAAGAGCCTCCGTATTTTGCCCATTTTGAGGTGATACCAGACCATTTTCCAGAGGCACTAAAGCAGAAATTAAAACAGTTTCCTCCAAACTCTTTACAGTTAGAGATAGGCATTCAGACTTTAGATATAGAGGTAGCAAACAACATAAACCGTCCACTAAAATTGGATAAAATTCAAGAAAACATACAATTTTTAGATACTCAAACATCAGCACATATACATCTTGACCTTATTGTCGGTCTCCCCGGAGAGACACTTGAAGGAGTGGGAAGAAATCTTGATAAACTTGTTTCACTATCATCTTGCGAAATTCAGATAGGCATACTTAAAAAGCTTTCAGGTACGACATTAAATCGTCATGACAGAGAATTTGGTATGATTTACAGTGATATACCACCTTATGACCTTTTGCAAAATGATATACTAAGTTTTAAACAGATGCAAGAGATGAAACGTTTTTCAAGATTTTGGGATCTGCTTTACAATAGTGGAAATTTTAAAGATACTCTCCCTCTGCTCTGGCATAATGGTGAAGTATTTAATAATTTTTACGCTTTTAGTCTATGGATTTTTACGCAGACGGCTTCAACATGGAAAATATCATTAGATAGATTGGCAAAACTGCTTTATGAGTATCTCTTACATGTAAAGTATTTTAGACAAGAGACAATCGCAAAAGCTATGGTAGATGATCTGCTAAAGGTAAAAGGCAGAAAAGTACCAAGCTATCTTAAACCTTACGTTAAAAATATAACTCAAACACAAAATATAGACTCAAAACATAAAAGACAAGCAAATAGAGTATAATTTTATTATATTTACATGTAAGGCAATATTATGAGTTTTCACACTTTGGGGTTATCTAAGCCCATTATAGAGACGGTAACAGAGTTAGGGTATGAAAATCCTACACCTGTTCAAGAAAAAGTTATACCGCATATCTTAAAAGGCAAAGATATTTTTGCCACTGCAAAAACAGGTTCTGGTAAAAGTGCGGCATTTTTGTTGCCTCTTTTTCAACATATTAATCGTGAAAGAGATGAAGATAAATTCTTACATGTAAAGGTGCTTATTTTAGTTCCTACTCGTGAATTGGCACGTCAAATTTACACATCAGCACAGAAGTACGGTTCAAAATTAGATGTAAAGACTCAACTTATTTTAGGCGGTGGAAATATTGATCCACAGATACAGGCATTAAAATTGGGTAGTGAGATTGTTGTAGCTACACCGGGACGCTTAAACGATCTGTTGAAATTAAAAGCTCTAAATTTAACTCATGTTGAACATCTTGTTTTAGATGAAGCAGATACTATGCTTGATATGGGGTTTTTAAGTGAATTGGATACTATCTTCGCTCTTTTAAATCCTAAACGGCAAAATCTTCTCTTTAGTGCGACACATAGTGGCAGAGTTAAATTTTTTGCAGAGAAGTTATTGACAAGTCCAAAACGTATAGATATGGATGAACCCGGCAGTGCGGCAGAAAATATTTCACAAATTGCTTATCTTACGGACAGAGAGAAGAAGTTAGAGTTACTCTCTTATCTGATAGGCATAAAAAACTACTCTCAAGTTCTCATATTTAGCTCAACAAGGGCTGAAGTAGATGAGATACAACAAGAGCTAAAATCGGCAGGACTAAAAGCTGAAGTAATACATGGTGAACGGACTCATGGAGCGAGACATAAAGCTTTAAATAGGTTCAAAGAGGGAGAGGTACGCATTTTGGTTGCCACCGATATAGCCGCTCGTGGTCTTGATATACCAGAGCTTCCCTGTGTTATAAACTTCGATATGCCGCAATCAAAAGAGGACTATATCCATAGAATAGGACGAACAGGACGAGCAGGAAAGAGTGGAGAAGCTATCTCTTTGTTAAGTGTAGATGAGGATGATATGTTTCGTTCTATAGAGAGATTGATAAAGCAGAAGATTTTAAAAGAGAACTTCAAAGGCTATGAACGAGAGCTTGTACATGTAAAGATGGACAAAAAGTATCAACAAGAGCAGAAAAAGCAGAAAGTCAAAGGTGCTTTTGGAAAATCACGCTCCAAAGCGGCCGCAAAAAGTAAAAAAACTACAAAGAGAGATTTTAGATATAAGAGTGAGGGTTAAATTAGATAACAAGCTTAATTACTCTATCATTAGGTTTAACCCAAAAGGATATTTTTATGCAAGATATAAATTATATCGGTATAGGTGCTAGTGCTGGTGGTTTAAATGTTTTAAAGATTCTGCTCTCTCATATTCCCGTGCCTTCACATAGTATTTATATAATTGCACAACATTATAGTGCAGAGAAAAAATCTACACTTTCTGAGTTATTAAATCGTGTTACCGAGATGGATGTGATTGAGGCAACACAAAACATAGAGTTTTTAGCAGGTAAGGTCTATATAGTTGCATCAAATATGACACTTTCAGAAGATAAAAATTCAAGGTTATGTGTAGTACCGTCTCCTAACACAACACCCCCTCAACCAAATATAGATGATATTTTTAGCTTTTTAGCCAAATTTGGTGCCAACAGAAGTATAGGTGTGCTTCTCTCTGGAAGTGGACATGATGGTACACAAGGACTCAAAGCGATACAGGAGGCGGGTGGTGTTACTTTGGTGCAATCTCCAAAAGAGGCAGATTATTCGTCTATGCCTCAATCTGCTATAGATTCAATGGTTGTTGATGTTGCGTTAGAGCTTAGAGACATCGCTAAGGTTATCGGTGAACTTGATTTTATCACTCCTGATGAGATGGCTTTAGAGGCTATTCGTGTTTTGCTGATAAACTACAACAATTTTGATCTAAATAAATATAAAGAGAATACGATTTTGCGACGCATCTATAAAAGGATGCTTTTACTGCAGATAGACAGGCTTAAAGATTATACAAGGTATCTTATAAAAAATTCTCAAGAACTTCAACATCTGTATGAAAATATCTTTATAGGAGTTACAGGTTTTTTTCGTGATAAAGAGGCATTTACAGCTTTGGAATATTCTCTTGAAAACTTAATAATAAATTCTCCAGATAAAAAAGAGCTACGTGTTTGGGTTACGGCTTGTGCAACCGGCGAAGAGGCATATACTATAGCCATATTGATAGAGGAGTTGCTGCAAAAAAGCACCAAACAACTCTCTTGGAACATATTCGCAAGTGATATTGATGCCATATCCTTGGTAAAAGCACGTCAAGGCATTTACACTTTCAATGATATTGAAGCTGTTAAGCCATATCTTTTAGAAAAATATTTTATACAAAAAGATGAATCGTACATAGTCTCTCAAAAATTGCGTGAAAGGATAGTTTTTACACAACACGACCTCTTAAATGAACCCCCTTTTTTAAAGATGGATTTGATTACATGTAGAAATGCTCTTATCTACTTTGAACAATCAATTCAAAAAGAGATATTTACCATGTTTCATTATGCCTTAAATCCTCAAGGGATACTCTTTTTAGGTATATCAGAGGCTCTGCCTAAAAGTATGAATTTTTTTACGCTGATAAACTCTAAGTGGAAAATATTTGTTAAAGAGTCGAGTGTAAAACCACCTAAATTGGCACCTCGTTTTTATAAAATGTTCTCTTTGGCAAAAACACTAAATGATACTACAAAGAGTCGTAAGAAAAATCAATATTCGACTATTGAGACATCTTTAAAAGAGTCAATTTTTGAGCTTTTTAGCTCCTCTTTAATTGTTATAAATCGTCATAACGAGATTGTTTATACTAAAGGAAAAGTTCCATATTTAGAGTTTTCAGATGGATTTGCTTCGCTTAATATCTTTAAAAAACTGCATCAAAATCTTCATATAGAGTTACGAGATGCTCTGGATAAATCTCGAAAAACAGATGAAAAAGTAGTAAGTAAATTTGTTGAAATTGAAAATACTTTGACAGAACAGCTCTTTGTGAGAATTACCGTTACGCCATTTTCTTATCAGGCAAATGAGGCTTTGAGTCTGCTTACATTTGAAGCGTATAAAACAGATGAGATGGTCTTTGATATAGATGGAAAAAGTGTTGCATCAGAGTCTAATCTAGTACACTCCCTACAGTCACAACTCTCTCAACTCAAAGCACAGATGCACAGACTACAAGATGAAGTTGAGAGTTCTAGTGAAAATATGCAGATGATTAATGAGGAGTTACAATCATCAAACGAAGAGCTTCAAGCCTCTAACGAGGAGTTTGAAACTGCAAATGAGGAGTTACAATCAACCAATGAAGAGCTTAATGAGAGTTACCGCCATATAGATTTACTTCAACAGCATTACAATATTATTTTAGAGTCCTCAATGGATGGTATTTTAGGTCTGGATATGCAAGAGAGACACACTTTTGTCAATGACGCAGCACTTAAAATGCTTGGATATACAAGAGAAGAGTTGATAGGAAAAAGAGGACACGCTATATGGCACCATACAAGAGCAGACGGAACACCTTTTCCCGCAAGTGAGTGTCCTATATTAAATGTTTTAAAGAGTGCTCAAGCAGTACGTGGGCAAGATCTCTATTGGCGTAGGGATGGCAGCTCTTTTGAGGTTGAATTCTCCTATGCACCGATGATGGAAAATTCACAAATCAAGGGTGTTGTCGTAACATTTCATGATATTAGTAAGAAAAAAGCTCTTGAGATGAAGATAAGATATGAACAATCCCTTATAAAACACTATTTTGATGCCACACAGGCATTTGTTGTTGTGCTTAATACAGAGGGAAATATTGAATTATTAAATAAGCGAGGGGCTGATATATTGCAGACAGATAGCAGTAGTGTTCTTGGAGAAAATTGGTTTAGTAATTTTATAGATGTTTCACAAAGAGAGGAGTTGCAAAAATTCTTTGATACTCTTATCCACAGTAAACCAGATAGTATAACTCCTTATACCAACGAGGTGATTACGATAAATGGTGAAAAACGTCTGATTTACTGGACAAATACACCACTTTATGATGAAAATAATACAATTAATGGTCTTATTTCGACAGGTATTGACATCACAGGGGAAAATGCGTTAAAGATGAAGCTAGATGAGCAAGAGGAGATGATGATAGCTCAATCTCGTCAGGCCGCTATGGGCGATATGATTGCGATGATAGCACATCAATGGCGACAACCTCTTAGTGTAATATCTATGGAAGTAAATAACCTAGAAGCGGATTTGGAGCTAGAAAATGAGCTTAATAAAGATGATTTAAGCAATCTTATAAAAAATATCTCCTCACAAACAGAGCATCTTTCACAAACGATAGAAGATTTTAAAAACTTTTTTGAACCAAATAAAAGTAAAGAAGTTGTTGGACTGAAGAGTGTTTTTAAAAATGTCAAGACGCTTCTTTTGAAAAGTTTAGAAAATAACAATATCGCCTTTGTCTTGAAGATGCAAGAGAATTATCAACTTCTAACCTATAAAAATGAGCTTATTCAAGTGCTAATAAATATCATTTTAAATGCAAAAGATGCTATCGTAGAGACAGGTATATTAGATGGAGAAATTAAAATTGTCATAAGCGTGAAAGATAGAGAACTATCGATACAGATTTATGATAACGGTGGCGGTATCTCTGCAGATATATATGATAAAATTGCAGAACCTTATGTCTCATCAAAGGGTAAAAACGGTACAGGGTTGGGTTTATATATGTCTAGTATCATTGTGCAAAAACATCTTGACGGTAGGCTTACTTGGAAAAATATTAAAAATGGTGCATGTTTTTCTGTTTTACTGCCTTTTCAAGAGAGAGATAATGAATAGTGAACTAAATAGATTAAAAAAAATGGCACAAAATTATAGAGTGCTTTATGCAGAAGATGAAGCGTCTTTGCAAGAGAGTGTAGCAAGGTATCTCAAGAAATTTTTTGCAGATGTAGATGTGGCAGCTGATGGGGAAGAGGGATTGCAACTCTATAAAAAAAAGAGCTATGATTTAGTTATTACCGATATTTTGATGCCAAAACTAAATGGCATAGAGATGCTCAAAAAAATAAAAGAGATTAAAAGTGACCAAGAGGTGATAGTTGTCTCTGCATACAGTGACAGCTCCTATTTTAGTGAGGCTATTATGCTTGGTGTAAGTGGCTATATCTTAAAACCTGTCAATTTTTCTCAGATGAACGAGGCACTATCCAAGGTGCTTTCTCACTTGTCTTTGCTAGAAGAAAATAGAGCCTATGAAATGCATTTGGAGATGATGATAGAGGAGCGTACTCGTGAAAAATTGTTACTTGAAGGAGAGAAGTATAACAATTTTGAAAAGACGTTGCAGTCATTAGTGCATATGGTTGAGGGAAGAGATACTTATACAGGAGGACACTCTCAAAGAGTTGCAGATTATAGCCGTGCTATTGCTGAGGAGATGGGCTTTTCAAAAGATGAGTGTATGCTTATTTATCGTGCAGGAATTTTGCATGATCTTGGAAAAATAACAACACCGGATGCAGTTTTGCTTAAACCCGGAAAATTAAATGCAATAGAGTACAAATTGATTCAAGAACATGTAGAAGTAAGCTATGCTCTGCTCACAGATATTCCCATGTATCATGAGATGGCAGAGATTATCCGCCATCATCATGAGCATTTTGACGGCTCTGGATACCCACAGGGTTTACAGGCAGAAGAGATTCCTATGCTCTCACATATCATGATCTTAGCCGATGCCTTCGATGCTATGACAACTAACCGTATTTACAAAGCAAGAATGGATGTATCAAGGGCGATAGATGAGCTTTTGAGGCTCTCTTTTAAACAGTTTCATCCTGATGTAGTCAAAGCAGCAACAAAAGCACTCTCCGAGGTAAAACCTCCGGAAAATGTTACACAAGAGCCGATAACAGAGCTAGAGCAGGAGCGTTTTGCCTATTTTTATAAAGACCAAGTGAGTGCTCTTTTTAATCAGGATTATTTAGACTTTACACTTGTAGGAAATACTTTTACACATGAGTATAATTATCTAAATCTCCTGTTTTTACATAACTTTACGCAATACAATGAAAAAAATGGATGGAATAAGGGGGATGAACTACTTAAACTCTTTGCTGATTATCTAAAAAATAATTTCACTCAAGCAAAAGTTTTTCGTATTCATGGAGATGATTTTGCACTTATATCTAAAGAAGAGCTGTCTGTACAATCAGAAGATATAAGTCAAAAATTAAACTTTGATGATATTGATGTTGCAGTGAGTTGTAAAACTATTAATTTAAAAGAGACAACTATAGATAATTTTGCTGTATTAGAAGCATACATTCAACGTTCAAACATGGTTTATAAGAGTAAAAGTTAAAATTTGGTTTATTTTGATTTT
>WFND01000053.1 GCA_015484575.1 Helicobacteraceae bacterium | reverse complement strand
ATCTTGTACATATACGATTTCATCTGCATCACTGATGATTTTAGGATGTTTAGCTATTTCATTTACTGCTACTATCATACTGTCTCCTTTATGTATATATTATTATACATATATTAATATTATGCTTAATATATGTATTTAACTGTAAACTAAACCTTCGTTTATGTTACAGAATAAAATTTCTATCAATATTAGAGAATAAGTGGAGATTAGTGTTACTGACACATTATATCACTGCTGCTTAAACGTGGATGCCACTTTAGCCACTCATCTTCTGCTTCATCGTATAGCTTAAATACTCTCATCTCTTCTGCCTGTTTTGCAGCTTTTGTTGGAGTTACTACTGCGATACCGCCACTTAGCATAGTCTCTAAGGTTTCAGTTTTAACCTTAACACCGCCAAGCCCTACTTCTAAGCCTAACGCCGTAGCATTATAAAATATAGAATTTTCACGAATAAGATGTGCGTAGCACGGTTTTATATATACAGAGAGTTCTACTTGAGTTGCATTATCACTAAGTCTATACTGCTCTATATCACCGATTTTTACCTGACGGTATGTGAGGGGCGAACCTATCTTTAAAGAGCTCTTCTTGTCTGCTGAAACCACTACTCTTAGACCCTCTCGCAGCTGATTTTCATGTGTTAAGATATTTTTTAGATGATAAAACTTTCCCGGTTTTTTTGATTTGCCGAGGCTTACATGTAAAGATGGACCCAATATAAGTGATTTAGCATTTTTTACACCATCAAGACCTATTTTAAACTTTGTTAATGATATAAGAGTGTCTTCACGCATATATTTTTTATACTCTTTTTTTATACTCATGGTTACTTCTACATGCTCATTAACAATTTTTAGATTCGATACTTTTCCGATTGATATATCTTTATAGAGAATATCGCTGCCTACGTGTAGATTTCTTGCCCTATCAAGAATTAAAACGGCTTTGTAGCTATCATCTTGTGCATCTGATAAGTTAGTATATATTTTATACTCTTTTTTTATATCTTTTGAAGAATTTTTATCCAACGTAATAAAAGCCAAAGAGCCAGAAATCAAGCTCTCAACAGACTGCATATCAACTTTTATCTTAGATATGTCCATATCTACCTTTAGACCACTAGCATTATAAAAACGTGTGCTTGAGTTTATCTTGCTTGCAAAACGTTTTTCAATATATGCTTTTATGTCTATCATATCTGTACTCTCATTATAGTCCAAAGCGGTAATTTCACCGGCTTTAAAGTGGTTATAATAGATTGAAGAGCCAACTTTTAATGATACTGATTCTCTTACATGTAAGCTTAAATTTATTCCGCCGTTATGTAAATATCTTGTATGTTTTACATCCATAATATCTGAGTGAAGTGTATATATCTTCTTATCTTTATCTGCTGAAAAATCATAAGTATTAAAAGCTATTCCTCCTTGAAGTATAGATTTTATAGAACCTGCTTTTATCTTTATCTTTGAGAGGGACATATCTAAAACCAAAGCTTTTCGTACATAAAACAGTGAGCTGTTATTTAGTAATGATGAGTATTTATTGTCTATGATAGCATCTATTTTAAGACTTTTTTTATCTTTTGAAAGTTTGATACTTCCGATATACCCAGCCTCTATATCATTATAAAAGATACTACTTCCTTCACGAACAGAACCTATATCTTTTGCAAGAAGAGATATTTTTTTACCATCTTTTTTTGGTGGGTTTTCATGTAGTGTAAAAATATTTTTGCTTTTTTTCTCTTTTGCATCTGGTAAAAAAGTTATGTAAGCACCTTTTGCAATCGCATCTAAACCTGAAATATTCCCAAGTGAAATTTTTGGTTCAACTATCCAAAAATAGGCTCTATCTTTTATTAGACTAGAGAAATCTTTTTTTAGTTTAATCTTAATTTTTGATTTATCGGTTTTTGGATTATACTCTATGGAGTCTATCTTACCGGCAATAACACCCTTATAATAGACCTTGCTTAAATCGGTATCTAGTTTATAAGCTTTTTTGGCATTTAAAGTTATGATATTTTCATCATAATAGATGTCATCTCTATCTTTATACAGGTTAAACTCTATCATTTTATCTCTGCTGCTCGAGCTTATAGAGCTGTTTGAATCGGGAGAGTTAAAAGTTATACCTCCGGCTATTAAAGTTGCCAAAGAGTCTACCTTTAACTTAACACCTGCCAAAGAGGCTTTGAAATCTATACTGTTTAGACCCCAAAAACAGCTATTTTTTCTAATCAAATATTTGTACTTCTCTTTTATATGAACTATATAATCTACACCGTTTTTGAGAAGTTTACGCTCAACCACACTTCCTACAATAAATTTTTTATACACCACAGGAGTATCGATAGCAAATCTACCGTCATTATCATGTAGTTTCAAAACCAATCCGGGATTTATCTGATCAAAAGGTTTGTGTTCAGAAGATACAAACTGATATTTTTCAGGAAGTTCTAACAACTCACTAATAGTTTTTTTGGCAGGAAATATCTCTATATAGAGTCCTCCTACAATAGTTTCAAGTCCCGAAACTTCCGTAAGTGTCACCTTTGGTTTTACTTTCCAAAATTCATTTCCCTCTCGTGCTACTGCATCTATGGCATTTGAATTTACAGATACCGTAACATCAACTTTGGATATATCATCTCTGTTTAATTTTATTTTTGTGACATGTCCTACTACTATGCCTTTGTACTTTAGGAGTGTTTTTCGCTCTAAAAGACCGCTTCCGTCTTTAAAAGTGATAACAATATCTACACCTCTGTCGCTATAAAACTTAAACAACATCCAACCGGCTAAAGTTAGAGCCAATAGCGGAACAATCCAGATTACCAGAGTTGTTGAACGTCGTCTCTCTATGGGTTTAGCACTCACTATCTCTTCCTTCTCTCTATATCAAACATTAATCTTGGATCAAAACTCTCCGTTGCCAACATCGTCAAAACGACAACCAAAGCAAATGCAAATGCGGCACCCCCTGCTTTTATGGTAGCTAATGTCTGAAACTGTACCATAGCAATCATAATAGCAACTACAAATATGTCAAGAAGTGACCATTTACCTACAAAACGTATTGTTCTGTAAAGCTTGACACCTAAAATTGATAAATTATGAAGCTTAAAGTGTGCTATTATAAGTAAAAATATCAGAACTGTCATCTTGTATATCGGAACAGCTATACTAGCTATAAATATGATAATTCCTATACTAGCCTCTCCATGTTTTAAAAAGTAACTTACACCTTCCATAATTGTATTTCCCTCATCTATTCCAAGTGATGTAATAATCATCATAGGGAGCAAATTAGCAGGAATAAGAAATAAAGAGGTGGCTATAACATAGTTTAAAGTCAAGCTTAATGAGTATGGTTTTCTCAGATATACCTTCATACCACACTGCTTACATGTAAGCTCTTTTGAATCATTTAGATAGTCACAATTTAGGCAGAGTTTTTTGCCTAAGCTCATATCAGTTTCGTAGTGCATCGTTATGCCAAATATCGTGAGGATTAAACCAGATAATAGTTATATAAAAGCAGATAAGAAAAAATATAAAAATAAAAAAACCTGCATCAATATCTAAATCACCTATGCTTTTTAATTTTATAACAGCAACCAAGATACTAATCATATACACTTCAGCCATTGCCCAATGCCTAACAGTTACATATAGATGATATATTCGACTTATAGATTTAAGCTTTTTACCAAAATGCAGAGGAATCAGCATAAGTAGAAGAAGCCCAAGCATAATAACAGGCGATAAGATACCTGTAAAAAAGATAATAGTTGCGATAATTATATTTCCATCATCATAAAATGCACCTATTACATGTAAAAGGGTAGAAGACTTTACCTGCCCCGCCATATCAAGAGTAAGCACAGGCAGAAAAAGTGTCGGTATATATATTATTAATGCAGTAATTGCCATAATAATAATATATGAAAACTTCTCTCCCGGTGAATATATCAACGAGTGACAACGCGGACATACATAGTTGTGTTTATGATCATCAACATCATACTCCACGACAACTCCACACTCTCTACATGCACTCTTATAACTCATCTTAAAACTTTATCTACCGATAGCACGATCTAAACCTGCCGATTCTCTATAAAATTTATAATACTCTGTCACAAGAGTAGAGAGTGAATCTATATACTCTTGACGAGCCTGTTGAAGCTCTATAAAATCAGACAGACCATGCTCATAACGTCGTTGTGCCTGTATAAATTTCTCATCTGCCGCTATAGCTAAAGCTTGAGAAAGTTTTACACTGTCTCTTTGTTTAAATACATTTATAAAGGCATCATCGACCTCTTTTTTTATGGCAAGTTTTTTAGCTTGTAGTGATGATTTTTCTATTAAGATGTTGATTTTTGCCTCTTGTGAGGCTGAGTCTGTCTGAAAACCTTTAAAAAGATTCCAGCTCATATTTACACTCGCATTCCACTGTGTTTGAGGAGTGAAAAGCTCTACTTCATCAGGAACTTTTTGTGTAGTGTAATCTGCTTTGGCATAAAATGCCGGATAGTAATCCCCGTTTATACTTCTTAGTTTACATGTAAGACTCTTTATCTTCTCTCTTTGACTTTTTAGCTCGTATCTATGAGTATATGCAAACTCTTCTAATTTACTCACATCTGTATCTATCTTCTTTAATGTTTTATATATATATGGCAGATGCAGCTCCTGTTCATAAATATCTACATTTTTAAACTCTTCAAAAATACCCAACTCTTTTAGCAGAGTTACTTGAGAGAGTCTGACATTGTAGTGTGCATTTTGTAAATCAAGTTGTGACTGTATAAGTTTGACATTAGCATCACTTACATCTATTTTAGTACGTATTCCAGCCTCATAATAACGCTTTGAGCGTCTATATTGATTCTCATTTAGCTTGACATTTTCTTCATAAACATGAATAAGATTTCTATCTTGTAAAAGCAGGTAGTAACTATTTTTTACATTATATATCTTATCTGATATTTTCTGATGTAAAGTTGCTAGTGTTGAGTTTGCCTCACTAGAAAATCTACCTATATTTCCTATAGTTTTCCCAAAATCATATATAAGCTGTGAAGCACTTAAAGTTCCCGAAATCTGCTCTGAGTTTGAGTTGTCGCCATTTTTAAAGGACAAACTTTTTTCTCCAAGAGTGCCGATAACACTAATTTCAGGCAGATAAGACGATACGGCTATATTCGTACGCTCTTTGGCTGCGTCATATTGAAGTTTTGAGATATTAATATCGGGTGAATTTTTTAGTGCTATCTTTATCAAATCATCAATATGTAAAGTTTGATTTGCCATAAGAGGCAGAGCAAAAAGTATAATTAAAAGTTCTTTCATTAGATAGACTCCCTTCGTGCTATTTCATCTTCAACACTAACAAATTTCTCTCTCATAGTCTCTAAAAGTACGTACAAAACAGGTACAAACAGTGTACTTACGATAGTCGCCGCAATCATACCGCCAAGTAACCCTACTCCAATAGACTGTTGCGTAACTGAACCGGCACCGGTTGCAAATGCCAAAGGTATAACACCAAAAACAAAAGATAAAATAGTCATCATAATGGCTCTAAAACGTAAAGTACCTGCTTTTATGGCAGAGTCTATGATAGACTCCCCGCTCTCTCTTAACTCTTTTGCAAACTCTACAATCAAGATAGCATTTTTAGAAGCTAGTGCAATTAGTAAAACAAGACCTACTTGTGCATATACATTTAGAGGAAGACCGGCAAGTTTTAACGCACCCAATGCCCCTATCATCACTATAGGAACAGAGAGTAAAATCATAAGCGGCAAAATCCAAGACTCATACTGTGCAGCCAAGACTAAAAATACAACCAACGAAACAAACACAAATATAAGAATCTGTCCATTTCCTGCCAATTTTTCTTGAAAACTCATGCCTGACCAGTCGTACCCGTAAGTAGCCGGAAGCACACGTTTAGCAATCTCTTGCATAGCATTCATCGCTTCACCCGAAGAGTGACCCGGTGCGGCAGAGCCATTGATTTGAATAGAGCGATAGAGGTTATAGTGCGTAATATTTTGAGGTCCTAGCTGCTCTTTTATTTTGATAAGTGCAGACATTGGAACCATTTTCCCGCTAATATTTTTAACATATAGTTTATCAATATCCTTTTTATCACTTCTAAACTCTTTTTTTGCTTGTATGTAAACTTTAAAAACTTTACCAAACTTGGTAAAATCATTGATATAATATGAACCCAAATAAGACTGCATAGTTGAAAAAAGTGTTGCAATATCTACTCCCAAGGCGTTAGCTTTTTTTCTATCTACCTCTATCTCATACATAGGATATTTTGGGTTATAAGTGGTAAATGCTTGTCCGATACGCGGGTCTTGATTAGCCTGTTTTATAATCTCTTGAGTATAACTCATAAATGTATCCATTGAGTCGGAGAGATAATCTTGGACTCTAAAATCAAATCCCCCTACACTTCCCAAGCCTGTAATTCCCGGCATATTAAATGCTGCCACATTGGCATCTGCAATATGTGCGGTACGCACAAATACCTGTTTAATAATGCTATTGACATCCATACCCGGTGCAGTTCTCTTATCCCAATGATCGAGCGTTAAAAATATGGTTCCGGCACTAGCATCAAGTGTGCTTGTTATAATATTGTAACCATCAATAGAGATAACATCAGATACACCGGGAATTTTATCAACAATATTTTCCACCTCTTTACGAACCTCCAAAGTTCTTTCAATAGAACTACCCGGTTTTAGGTTGATAGCCACCATTACAACCCCTTTGTCTTCGGCAGGTACAAAGCCGGTACTAGTGGTTGAAAACATATAATATATAACACCAAGCAGAGCTATAAATAGTAAAAATACCGCATATCTAGCTTTTACAAGTAGTGTAACAAGAGCAGTATATCTTTTGGTTAACCAAGTAAATCCCGTCTCAAATGCTCTAAAGCCAACGAATATCTTTTCATCTTTTCCACGACGTTTGATGATGATAGCAGCTATTGCCGGTGATAATGTTAAAGCATTAAGAGAAGAGATCATAACGGCAAATGAGATGGTAAGAGCAAACTGTTGATAGAGAGAGCCTGTAATTCCCGGCATCATCGACACTGGAATAAATACGGCAACCAGCACAAGAGTTGTTGATATAATTGGTCCAATAAGCTCAATCATAGACTCTTTTACCACTTGAGGCATAGTTAATTCAGGCCTTTTATACATAATAACTTCAACATTCTCTACAACCAAAATAACATCATCCACAACGATACCGATAGCCAGTATAAGACCAAAAAGAGTTAAAAAGTTTATAGAAAAACCGGGTGCGATATACATTGCCCCAAAAGCACCGATAAGTGAAACCGGAATAGCAACTGACGCAATAACAGTAGGTCTCCATGACTGTAAAAACACATATATGATAACAATTACAAGTAAAATGGCTATTATAAGATTGCTTATAACATTGTCTATGGCTACATTTACATATTTTGTCGTATCGTAGGGTATGGAGTAGCTGATTCCATCAGGAAAACGATCTTTTACCCTCTCCATAACCTCTCCAACCTCTTTACGAATCTCCAAAGCGTTAGAGCCGGGCAGTTGATAAATTCCGACTAATCCTGTAGGCTTTTTGTTTAAGATAGCGTTCCAGTCGTATTTTTCTGCACCTAACTCAATCTTGGCAACATCACGCAGATAGACTAAAGAGCCGTCATCTTTGTGTTTTATTACAATCTCTTCAAACTCTTTTACATCACTCAATCGTCCATCTGCCGTTAAAACATACTCTATCTGCTGATCTTTGTATGTTGGTGCCGAACCGATTTTCCCGACAGCTGCCTGTTTGTTTTGTGATTGAACAGCTTTGATAATATCATCAGGCGTTAAGTTTAGTGCATAGATTTTGTCTGGATCAAGCCAGATACGCATTGAGTATTTTTTTTCACCCATATTTTCAGCTTTACCAACACCGGGGATACGCTTAAGCTCATCTAAAACATTGATATTTATAAAATTGGACAAAAATGAATCATCAAAACGGTCATCTCCATTGATAGTCACCATACACACCATAGAAGGAGACTGTTTATCTACTATCACCCCGCTCTGCTTTACCTCTGCAGGAAGAGAAGCAGTTGCCATAGATACTTTATTTTGAACATCAACAGCCGCAATATCAAGATCATACCCCGGTTCAAAATAGACTGTAATCTTTGATTGACCTGTAGAGGTACTTGATGAATCTATATATATAGAACCTTGAACACCGTTTAGCTTATCTTCCAAAGGACGTGTAACAGACTCTTCAACAGCATAAGCGTTTGCCCCTGTATAGTTTGCAGTAACAACAACCGTAGGAGGTACTACATCAGGAAACTCCTGTATAGGAAGCACCGCCATAGAGACGAGACCTCCTATAACAATAAGTATCGATATAACCATCGCTAAAATAGGACGTTTTATAAAAGTTACGGAAAACATCTATTTTGCCATTTCAGGAATAAGTTTATGCTCATGCATAACGTTCATAATTCCTTTTGTTCTACTCATATCTTTTGGATTTACCAAACTCTTTTGTTTAACTTTCATTAAGCCGGAAATTATAACTTTGTCGCCATCTTTAATGTCACCTGAAACAGCAACATAGTAACGTGAACTTAAAGATGTTTTAACACTTGTACGTTTAGCTTTTGATTCAGCATCTACCACATAAACAAATTTACCCATCTGATCCTCAAGAACAGCCTGTGGCGGTACCATTATAAACTCAAATTTATCAGTTAAAAATAGATTTAGATAGACAAATGTGCCGGGATATACGCTCTGCTGTCTATTGTCAATAGTTG
>WFND01000052.1 GCA_015484575.1 Helicobacteraceae bacterium | reverse complement strand
TTATAGCACAATAAATAGAGACTTATATTGAAGATTTTTGTTGTGTTTTTAAATATTTTTTACATGATATATAAAAAAGTATCATACCGGTAAATTAATCATCTCTTACATGTAAGCACGTTATAATACTAGACACATTAATTATCAAGGTCTTTTTTATGCGTAATTTTATTATTTTTATATCTATCGTTATTTTTTCTACTGGATGTTCAAGAACTACCGCTTTTGATTTTTTTAAAATGGATGATAACTATGAGAGAGCAGTGGATAATCTGCAGACGGCAACTTTAGTAAAATCTTTTGAAACACAGGCTATCTTATCTACAGTATATCTAAACAGAGTCTATCCTGAAAAATACAAAGACGGAGAGTATTTTTTTGTATCTTTGTATCTTCGTGATGATATTCGTCTATATTTTAAAACAGGTATCAATAATAAAAAATATACATTTACCCTAAACGGAAATAAGCCTCTCGAAGCAAAAGAGTTAAAAACAGATGATGAACTACGCCTCTCAATGCCTATAACAAATGAGTGGAATAGATACTATCTTGTTAAATTTAAGTCTCAAAATGGTAAAAAACTAAATCTCTTACTAGAAAATGATGAGACTGACTCTGTAGAGATTGACTACTAGTTGAGCTTTTTTAATCCACATTTTCCATCATAAAATGGCAATCTGTACTAGAGTAGGGGCAGGTTT
Source organism: Helicobacteraceae bacterium (assembly GCA_015484575.1). Lineage (GTDB taxonomy): Bacteria > Campylobacterota > Campylobacteria > Campylobacterales > Sulfurimonadaceae > S010-53. The sequence goes on along the minus strand of WFND01000052.1, from coordinate 11,492 downwards.
TAGGTATATTCATAGAGAAATGCTCCTCTTTTATACCCTCTTTTTTTCGTTCTATATGACGCATAGCTGCACGAAAAGCAGTTAGCACCATATTGGCACTATCTTGCTGCTCGGTTGAGATTTTTTCGACACGTTGCTCTTGAGGCAGACTCATATCAACTTTTGGTACTTCTATATTGGCGTATGCTTCTTGAAGATCTTTTTCCAATTGTGATACGGTTTTTAAAACATTTTCTATCTCATCGCCTTCTATCATCTCACAGAGCATTGAGCCTAAAGTGATAGCATCTTGAGAACCGCTTGTGGCATAGTGTGCGTTTTGTATAACTATATCATCATGGTTTATGTACATGATTACATAAGCTTTGGTGGAGTTGTCTATACCGATACCAACTCCATCTGCATTATCTAATTTACCATAATTTACAGGTGACATTAAGTGTGATGCTATCTCTTTAGAAAAATCTTCTTGCATTTTTTTACTTTAATATTTTTTTGATGTTATATTGCCTTGCTCATAATACGGTTAAGTTTAGTGATAAACTCTGCCGTATCGTCTATCTCCATTCCTGCAAAAAGTTTTGCTTGGTCTAGTAGAACTAAAGCTGCATCGTTTATAAGGTTTTGATCCGCTGAATCTCTTAGTTTTATAATCATATCATGATTTGGATTTAGTTGCATGATAGGTTTGATTGGTGGCATTTCGCTGTTTTGTCCCATCTGCTTCATCATCTGTGCCATCATATAACTAGGGTCTTCTTTATCCTCTTTTATTGATACGGGAGACTCTGTTAAATCAAAAGTTATCTGTACATCTTTTACTTTGTCGCCAAGAGCATCTTTAAACTCTTTTAAAAGGTTTTCAAAATCTTTTGATTTCTCCTCTTCTTGTTTTTTCTCCTCTTCGCTCTCTTCAAATTTTGCATCTGTAACATTTACAAATTTGTACTCTTTATACTCCGTTACCATTGGAAAGACTATGGTATCAATCTCTTCGTTCATAACTAAAACATCATAACCTTTAGCCTTGAAACGCTCTAGCGAAGGAGAGTTTTTAAGCATAGAAAGATTCATCTGACCTGTAATATAGTAGATCTCTTTTTTCTCTTCATCTACGTTTTTAACAAACTCCTCTATAGTTACTTTTTCATCAGAGTTCATAGTATTAAATTGCATAAGCTCTAAAATACGCTCACGATTACCCATGTCGCTGTAGATACCCTCTTTTAAGACATTGCCAAATTCAGCATAAAATTTATCGTAAGTCTCTTTGTCTTTTTTCATCATCTTGGAGAGTTCGGCTAAAACTTTTTTAACAGATGCGTTTTTGATTTTATTCATAACAGGATTTGACTGTAAAATTTCACGAGATACATTTAACGGTAGATCTTTTGAATCTATAACTCCACGTAAGAAACGTAAATATGTAGGCATTAACTCTTTCTCATCATCTGTAATAAATACACGATTGATATAGAGCTTAATACCTGATTGATAATCTACTCTGTATAAATCCATCGGTGCTTTTGATGGAATATAAAAGAGTGTAGTGTATTCGATAGCTCCTTCAGCTTTGTTGTGGAACCATTTTAGAGGCTCTGAAGAGTCGTGAGCTATACTCTGATAAAAATCTTTATACTCTTCATCTTTTATCTCTGATTTTGGGATAGTCCATAGTGCTGAAGCTTTATTTATCTGCTCATTTTTAATCTCTGTACTTGATGGTTTAGTCTCATTTCCATCATCATCTGTTTCAGCTGCAATATAGTGTTCTTTATCCATGAAGATAGGAAATGGAATGTGATTTGAGTATTTTTTAATAATACTCTCTAATCGGTGAGTCTCTAAAAACTCCGACTCATCATCTTTTAGGTGTAAAACTATGGTTGTACCGTGAGACTCTTTTTCACTTTCTACAATCTCATACTCACCGTCACCGGCTGATGTCCATGTAAATGCTTTCTCTTCACCGGCTTTTTTTGATGTCACTTCTACTCTCTGTGCAACCATAAAAGAGGCGTAAAAACCTACCCCGAATTGACCGATAAGTTTAGAATCATTTTTCTGATCACCAGATAAATTTTCCAAAAATGCTTTTGTTCCAGATTTTGCGATAGTTCCAAGGTTGGCAACCAAATCTTCATCATTCATACCGATACCTGTATCTGATACCGTTAGAGTCTTAGCCTCTTTATCTATAGCAATATCTATACGAGGGTTAAAATCTATACCTTTATATTTCTCGTCTGTAAGATGAAGCATATTAAGCTTGTCTAGTGCGTCACTGCCGTTTGAGACAAGCTCACGTAAAAATATCTCTTTGTTTGAATAGAGTGAGTGAATCATAAGTTGTAGTAGCTGGTTTACTTCGGTTTGAAACTGATGTTTTGCCATAATAATTTCCTTTTGTTATTTATTTTTCCGAGATTTTAGCAAAAAAAGTTAAACGATGCAAGTCATATCAATAAAGTTTAGTCTTATTGTATAAAGTATAATGATTTGAATGGACTAATATTTATTTGATGTGGAAAATCTCTATTTACAGAGATTTTCTAAAAACTTAACACTCATTCTGACACCAGCACCTGTTCCTCCATATACATTACAATCCCAAGGAGTTTCAGTATATGCAGGTCCTGCTATATCAAAGTGCAACCACTTCTCTTTCATGTCTTCATCTATAAAATTATCCAAAAACAGTCCGGCTGTTATGGCTCCACCGTAAGGCTTTGAGCTTATATTGCTAATATCTGCTATATCGCTTTTTAGAAGTTTTTTAAGATGCTCGTTAAACGGAAGTCCGCCTGTAAGCTCACCGCTTTTACTAGCTGCTCTTGAGATGTCGTGTTTAAGTTTATGGGAGTGTCCCATTATGCCTATGGTGTATTGTCCTAGTGCAACCATACAAGCACCTGTAAGTGTTGCATAATCAAAAAGATAATCAGCTTCTACCTCTTGTTGTGCATAAGATAATACATCGGCCAATACCAAACGTCCTTCTGCATCTGTATTTCTAACTTCTATGGTTTTACCGTTTTTAGATTTTAAAACATCATCCGGTTTATATGAGTTTGAGTCAACCATATTTTCAGCAGCACCTAAAAAACCGTGAACTTCTATAGGCAGCCCCAATTCACTAACAGCTTTCATCATACCCAAAACAGCACATGCACCTGCTTTATCCATCTTCATAGTAACCATAGAAGCAGCAGGTTTAAGACTAAGCCCACCGCTGTCATATGTTAAACCTTTTCCTACAAGAGAGATTACATGTAAGGGATTTTCAGGTTTGTAGCTTAAGTGAATAAGACGAGGTTGGTGACGTGAAGCACGACCAACGGCAAGCATCGCATTCATACCTTGCTCTTGTAACTGTTTCTCATCTAATACGTTACATGTAAGAGAGTTTCTCTCTGCCAAATCCAAAGCTATCTCTGCCATAGCTTGAGGGTATATATCTTCTGGAGTTGTATTTACAAGCTCACGTGTAAAATTTGTAGCTGTTGCTATGATTTTTGCCGCTTCAAAGAAGTTTTTCATATTTTCATACTCTGCAAGATTTCCGTCTTTATCTTCAGCAGCTATAAGAATATCGGTTATTTCACACTCTTTAGGCTCAGACTTATACTTTTCAAATGTGTATGAACCTAATATCAAACCCTCTGTTATAGCTTTGATATTGTTGATACCACAGGCACTTATCTTAACTCTTTTATGAGTGTGTTTCATCAATACCTGTATGGCAGTTGCAGTTGCAGAGCGTAAAGAGTCACTCTTTAGCTCTTTTACACCGCAAACGATAGTTTTACTCTCTAGCAATAGACAGGTCTCATCTTGTGAAGCTTTAAATCCGGCACTTTTTAATAGTGTTACATGTAAATCATCTTCCAATGACTCTTTTGTTAAAAATCTTATACCAAAGTCGGCATGTATGTTTTCATATATATTATTTTCTAATGTCAGTTTCATTCTCTCTCTTTAATCAAATTTTAGTATATCTTTTGCTTGTATCATATCTTTGTCGCCACGACCCGAAAGATTTACTATGATAAGTTTATCTTTTATGTCTTTTAACTTTTTAAGATAAGCAACTGCATGGGAAGACTCAAATGCCGGTATAATTCCCTCTTTTTGAGACAGCCATACAAAGGCATCTAGTGCTTCATCATCTGTTACATTATCATAACTTACACTGCCGTTATCTTTGTGAAAAGCGTGTTCTGGACCAATACCGGGGTAATCAAGTCCTGCAGAGATGGAGTGAGCCTCTAAAATCTGCCCGTCACTGTCTTGAAGCAGATAGCTCATCTGACCGTGTAAGATACCGGGACGACCTTTTAGCAGAGATGCCCCATGCTTATCTGTCTCTACGCCAAGTCCACCGGCTTCTATGCCGATACACTCAACCTCTGTATCTTGCAAGAAGTGTTGAAAAGCACCTATAGCGTTAGAACCGCCACCTATACAAGCTATAACTTTATCCGGAAGACGATTCTCTTTTTGTAATATCTGCTCTCTGGCCTCATAGCCTATAACAGCTTGAAAATCACGAACCATCATAGGGTAGGGGTGTGGACCGGCTACTGTTCCTATGATGTAAAATGTATCACGAGCATTTGTTACCCAGTGGCGAATTGCATCATTCATGGCATCTTTAAGTGTTCTTGAGCCACTCTCTACGGAGTTTACTTTAGCTCCAAGAAGTTTCATGCGAAATACATTTAACTCTTGACGTGCCACATCTTTTGCACCCATGAAAATTTCACATTCCAAATCTAATAACGCACATATAGTTGCAGTAGCAACGCCATGCTGTCCAGCCCCTGTCTCCGCTATAACTTTTTTCATTCCTAAGCGTTTTGCCATTAGACCTTGAGCGATAACATTGTTTACTTTGTGAGCTCCCGTATGGTTTAAATCTTCACGTTTTAGATATATTTTTGCACCAAGCTCTTTAGAGATATTTTCGGCAAAGTACAGTGGAGAAGGGCGACCTACATAATCTTTTAGATAGTAATCAACTTCTTTCCAGAAATCTTTATCAAAGCGAATCTTTTCATACTCTTTTTTAAGCTCAAATAGTGCAGGCATTAATGTCTCGGGAACATAACGCCCTCCAAAGATACCAAAATGCCCATTATCATCAGGATCAAATATAGAAGCTGAAGGTATATACATTAATCAATTCCTATGATTGTGTAAACATCAGTTACACTTTTTAGCTTCTCTTGTCCGTCAAGAAAGTTAAGTCCTAGAATAAAACATGATTCTACGCAGTTTGCCCCGGTTTTATCTATAAGATTTGCAGCGGCAAAAGCAGTTCCACCGGTTGCAATCAAATCATCAATAAGTAAAACACGTGCATTTTCTACATTTTCAAAAGCATCTATATGTATCTCAACCTCATCTACACCATACTCAAGAGAGTACTTCTCTGATACGGTAGTATATGGAAGTTTTCCCTGTTTGCGGATAGGAACAAAACCTACTCCTAACATCTGTGCCAAAGCAGCTCCAAAGATAAAACCACGTGCATCAATCCCTGCAATATAATCTAACTTATAACTCTCATAACGGTTTTTTAAGTGCCTCATAAGTAACGAGTAAGCATCAGCGTTATTTAAAAGTGTTGTAATATCTTTAAAAACGATACCGGGTTCCGGAAAGTCCGGTATATCTCTTATTGAGTCTGAAATTAATTTTTTATCTTCACTGCTTAATGTCATCTTCTCTCCTTTTATAATAGTGCGTCAATACGACTCTCTAAATCTTTTATCTTATTTTGCAGTCTCTCTGTCTCCATACGGTGTTTAGAGTTCCTGCCTTTTAATGTTTTAATCTCATTGCGAAGTTTGTTTAACTCTTCTGTTAAGACATCAACATTTCCCAAAGCTCGTTGTAGTTGTACTTGATACTTTCGTATCAATATCTCTGCTTCTTGAAGTGTCATCCTCATCATATCGTTGCTACGTTGCTCTTTTGATGTGATACTCTTAAAATAGAACATCTTTACAAATAAAAAGATAGCTATCATAGAGATAATAGTAACCAATGACCACTCAAAAAACATCTCTAACCCTCAATAGCTTCTATCTTATCTACACGTCCACAGTGTCGTCCACCATCAAAGCTGTGTGCTATCCAAGAGTCGATAATGGACTCTGCTACACCTTCACCGACTATTCTCTCTCCAAAGCAGAGTATATTTGCGTCATTATGCTGACGTGCGACTTGAGCAGTATAGGCATCATGGCATAAAGCAGCACGAATTCCATGAAAACGGTTTGCAGCCATACTCATACCGATACCAGAACCGCATATCAGTATGCCTTGTGTTCCCGCTTCATCTAGTACGCTTTGAGATACTTTTACGGCAAAATCAGGATAATCAACTCTATCTTTAGAGTATGGACCCAAATCTACAACTTCATGACCTTTATCTTTTAAAAGCTTACATGTAAAGTCTTTTAAATCTACTCCGGCATGGTCAGTTGCAACAAAAAATTTCATATATTTTTCCTTTTTTATGATAGTAAAAATCTTAACACCATCTGAATCGGTGCATATAATAGATAATCTTTTAACGGTGTCATCAGTATGATAAGGACTATAAACATTCCATATCGTTCTGCTTTATAGAAAAACTCTGCAATTTTATCTAAGCGGTATTTTAAACTAAGATACATAATAAAATGGGCACCATCAAACTGTGGTATAGGTAGAAGATTAAATACGCCTAAAACAACATTGATAAGAAGTAGTTTCAAGACAAAAATATACGTGATAATATAAGTGAGGCTGTCTCCTTCGAGTGGCTGTGCCATTGAAAGCAAAAGTGCCGAACTCATACCGGCTAATGCAAAGTTGTAAGCTATTCCGGCTAAACTTACCTGCATGGCTGCATTATAACCGCCATTTCTTATAACGGTACTCATATTTACGGGAACAGGCTTTGCCCAACCAAATAAGAAACCGCCCCCCATTCCTAAAAGCATAGGAATAAAGTACATAGAAGCAGGTACTAATATCGAGCCTACAGGGTCTATGTGACCTATGGGATTTATAGAGAGTCTTCCTGCATCTTTTGCCGTATTGTCACCATATTTGTAAGCTACCCAGCCGTGCATAATCTCATGCCCGATTATCGCAACTAAAAGTGCTACTATAGAAGCTGTAAGTTCAATCCAATCAATAAATTGCATGGTCATCTTTATCTTTCTTAGTTCGCTCTTTTATAGCTAAATCTAAGTGTTCTTTCTGCTCTAAATCTTCTGGTGTTTTACCCATTCTATCCCAACGTATCTCCCAGTCATCACTCATGCTAAAGTAGATAAACCAAGGTGTTCCTTCAACTAAACCGTAAGGAACAGTTCCCCAAAAACGGCTGTCACTTGAGTGGTCACGATTATCACCCATCATAAAATATTCGCCTTCGGGAACTCTGATAGGAGATGTATTAAAAAGTGCCATAGGGTATGAGCCGTTATTTATGATTTTGTCATCATGATGAATTCCGGGGTGATTTTTACTATATGGAGCTTTTACCCATGTTTTACCGTCAAATATAAGTGTCTCATATCCCTTGTAATGCTCTTTTATATAATCATCACCTTCGTGTGGATGAAGATATAGATCTTTATTTAGTACAAAAAGTTCATCTCCTGCTACCCCGACACAACGCTTAACATAGTGAAGTTTTCTGTTTTTGGGATACCTGAATATAACAATATCTCCACGTTTTGGAGTATCACCGTTGTAGATATGCCCATCAGTCCCGGGTATTAGAGGTATCTCTAAAAATGGAATATGTGGTGTAGGTATCCCATAAGCAAACTTTTTGGCAAATAGATGGTCACCTATCAAAAGGGAGTCTTTCATAGAACCGCTAGGGATACGAAAAGCCTGAGCAATAAAAAATATAACAAAAAGAACAATTACAACTGTTCCGGTCCAAGAGTTTGAAAATCTGTAAAATTTCAAAGAGTAATCAATAGCTTTTTTTTTCATTTAACCTCATTTGCGTGCATCTGTGCCGCTTTTAGTGTATTTTTTAGTAACATTGCGATAGTCATAGGTCCTACGCCACCGGGAACTGGAGTGATATAAGATGCTTTTTTACTAACATTTTCAAAATCAACATCACCGACTAATTTTCCATCATCATTACGGTTTATACCTATATCTACAATAATAGCACCATCTTTTACCATATCCTCTTTAATAAGATTTATAACACCTACACCGACTAAGATAATATCAGCATTTAGTGTGTGTGATTTAAGGTCTTTAGTATAAATATGTGTCATTTCAACAGTTGCATTTGCATTTAAAAGTAGGGCAGCCATGGGTTTTCCAACTATATTTGAAGCTCCTACCACAACGCAGTTTTTACCTTTGACGTCTATGTTGTACTCAGCAAGTAAATCCATAACACCAAGTGGTGTACATGGTACGAAACCGTCTAGCCCCGTACTTAAGCGACCGACATTATAAGGGTGGAAACCATCTACATCCTTATGGGGTGCGACAAGTTCAAGTAATTTTATAGTGTCTATCTGTTTTGGCAGAGGAAGTTGTATTAATATACCGTCAATACCGGGGTTTTCATTCATCATCTGTATTGTTTTCTCAATAGTCTCTTGAGATATATCTTCTGGCATCTCGTGCGTAACCGAATAAAATCCCACACGATCACACGCTTTTTTCTTCATACCGACATAAGCCTGACTAGCAGGATCATTTCCTACAAGTATAACAGCCAAACCGGGAACACGACCTGTTTTGTTTTTTAACAATACTACATCTTTACTAACATTTTCTTCAATCTTTTTTGACAGTGCTTTACCATCTAGTATCTGCATTTATAATCCATCAATTAATTTTTGGATATGATACCTTTTATTTATTAATAAGTGGATAAAAGGGAGCGTGTGAAGTTAATAATAGTGCTGTTATTTTCATTTTTTTTAGAAGCTAACGAGGATTTTATCACCAAAGACGAGTACGCCTCTCAACTTTATAAAAATCCAAGAGGTATAAGTTGCGTATTGTGTCACAACAAAGACGGCTCAAGTAAACTGATAGCAAAATATACTCATAAACAGAGAGCTAGAGAGCTTAAAACTTCACAAATTAACAATCTTAAATATGAAGATTTTTACAAAGCCCTTAACAGTCGCATCTTGGGAATGCCTAGATATTTTTTAACAGACAGTGAGATAAAACTTCTGTATTACTATCTACAGAAGCAGAAGAAAAAATGATATTAGATAATATTGAAAAACTTTGTGATGCCGGTAAATACGAAGAAGCAGATAGATTGATAGAGCCGAAGCAGAGAAAAATTAATAAATCCTTGAATTTCAAATCCTCATTAATGCTCTCTGCCAACAATACTAAACATCTTAAAAAAATATCAAAAATCGAAGCAGATTGTATAATCTTAAACCTAGAAGATGGAGTCTCAAAAGAGCAAAAACCAAAAGCATTAAGACTGTGTGCTTATGTATTATCTACAATGCTTACATGTAAGAAAAAGCTTGTAGTAAGAGTAAATGCTTTGGATGAGGGTGGAGAGGATGAGATACGCTACTTGTCTGCATTTATGCCGGATGCTTTTAGAGTACCAAAAATTCGTACTAGAGAGGATGTAAGAAAGGCTTTAAATCTTATAGGCTGTGATAGTGAGCTACATCTATCCATAGAGACCAAAGAGTCGTGGCTTAATCTAAAAGATTTGCGTATTGACAGCAGGGTGAGTGCTTTTTATCTTGGTGTTTTAGATCTGTTTGCAGATTTAGAACTTTCCCACTCACTGATAGTACCCAAAAATCCTACAATAAGCTATATATTGACTCATTTTATGCTTACATGTAAAGCTATTGGAGTAAAGCCTGTCTCCTTTGTATTTCAAGAGTATAAGGATATGGATACCTTCTTAAAATGGCTAAAAGTTGAAAAAGAGATTGGATATGATTCAAAAGCCTGTATATCTCCATCTCAAGCTATTGAAGTCAGCAGAGTATTTGGATACTCACAAAAAGAGATAGAAGATGCTAAAAATATAGTAGCCCTGTTTGAAGCCAAGCTTAAAGAGGGTATTAGTGGATTTAGCGATGAGCGTTACGGTTTTATAGATGAGCCTATATATAAGGGTGCTAAAGTAATTATTTCTTGAACTCTACGACTCTGTTTCTACCGTTTTCTTTAGCTTCATAAAGTGCCTTGTCTGCACAAATTATAGATGCTTCTATGCTGTTGTCTTTGTTGTAATCAACTTGAGATACACCTAAACTTATGGTGAATTTTACTATCTGATTGTCTGTGGTATTGATAGATGAATTCTCAATTTTATCTCTTAATCTTTTAGCAATTATCATAGCACCATTTATATCTGTTTGTGGTAAAAGCACCACAAACTCTTCACCGCCCCATCTGCTTATTATGTCACTTTTTCTAAAATGTTTTTTAAGTTGATTTGCTAAAGATATTATGACATCATCTCCTACTTTATGACCAAAAGTGTCATTTATGACTTTAAATCTATCAATATCTAAGATTATTACCGAAGTAGATAGAGAGTTTCTTATATCTAATTTTAAGACTGATTTTGACAACTCATTAAAATACCTTCTATTATAAAGCTTTGTCATAGAGTCGGTAGATGCTAAAAGTTCTAGCTCTTGTCTATATTTTACTTCATTTGTCACATCAATAAAAGACCAAAGTATAAACAGCTCTTCATTCTGCTGATTTATTGGATTTCCTTCAAGTTTTACCCAAAAAATAGTTCCATCTTTTTTCTTGTACTGCAACTCTTCACTTTTTATAATTCCATCTTTTGTACTAGTGAAGTATTTCTCGTACTCTCTGAACTTGTCTAATGTAGGAGTCAATAGTGCAGTCTTCTTTCCTAAAATTTCATTATATGAGTATCCAAAAAGCTCACTAAATTTTTTATTTACTCTGATTATAACCCTATCTTTGTTGACTACCATCTGCGAAATAGCATTAAGTTCAAATAACATATTTTCATTAAGTAAAAGATCCTCATATCTCTTTAGCTCATCTGATTTCAATACGGTTTTTATTGTATCTCCTCTATAATCATATAGACACTTATAAATAGAAGCAGTAGTGCTATAACTATTTTTAAATATCTGTCATTTTCTATTTTATGCATAATTTTATTTCCAAAATAACCTCCAAATATAGAGGCTATTCCAACCACAACCAGCAAAATCCAATCCATCTTTACAAAAGAGGTGTATGTAAAAAAACCACTAAAACTCACTATCGGGATTAAAGCACTTGTTATAGCAATACTTTTTTTTGTATTTATCCCTATCATTATGAGCAACGGAAGATATACGGCACCGCCGCCAACTCCTATTAATCCACCAACAAAAGCTATAAAACTTACAGGTATAGACAAAAAAAGTTGATTAAAATTTTCACTATCTTGCTCTTTTTTATTTATATGACCTATAAAT
>WFND01000051.1 GCA_015484575.1 Helicobacteraceae bacterium | reverse complement strand
TCTCTCTATCGCCCTACGGGAGGGAAAAAGAAGCATAATCTTCGCCTTTTTTTCTTATCGCCATAGCTTAGGCTATGACTCAAAGAAAGAAAAGTCAAATCTTATACTTCTTTTTCCCTCTGAGGCTTACTAGGGTTTTTAGAGGTACCCTAGTTTTTTTGGTATTAATTATAGCAGATAAATATGATAAGATACAATTTTATGTTGATTTAGGGATGTTATTTACTTAAATCTGCACTTTATTCATGATTTCTCTCCAGCTCAGATTAAAATGCTTATCTATATATTTTTGAGTATGAGGTATGATACACTTTGAGCAGTCTTGATGAATGACTCTGTTATAAACGCCTTGTCTGCCGTTTTTAGATTCTATATCGCACAGGCTGTATTGTAATTTATCATCAACTTTTTTGATACCCTTATCATTAAACCTAAAATGAGGACAAGCACATAGATAACAATTTAGTTTTTTTATATCGTGGCACTTATCTCTTTTTTCATAAAGAGGACAAAATGCTGTCTCATTTATCACCATATTATCGAAATCAAAATACTCAATAATCTGTAATTTTGTATAACCTTTAGATAGTAACTTTTGTACTATTTTCTCATGTTTATCAGCATGTTTTTCAAACCACTCACTATAACTCATATACGTCCCCTGATGATAAGATAGATAAAAAAAGGTCCGCCTATAATTGAGGTAACAATACCTATAGGCAGTTCACTCTGTGTGAGCATCATTCGCACAAGCATATCGCAAAAGACTAGAAAAAAACCACCGAAAAAAGCTGTTTTAAGAATGCGTCTGTTTATACTGCTTGGGTAGAGTTTTGCCACTATATGAGGCACTATCAGACCTATAAAGCCTATCGGTCCGCTTATACTTACCAAAATAGCTATAGCAACAGATGAGACAACAAGCAAAATAAGAGTAAGATGTTTTGTATCTACACCTTTTAAACGAGCAGATTCATCAGATATACTTATGAGTTGCAACTCAAAACGGTAAGCGTACATAACGGCAAAAAGAACCAACGAAGCCACCCCTACAAAAGCGGGACTCTCCCACGATACAACAGAGAGTGAACCCATAGTAAATCGTAAAAGCATATCATTTTGCATACTATCGCCAAGATAAAATATAATCATAAGACAAGAGGTGTAAAAAAGAGAGAGAGCTATACCTAAAAGCAACAAGGAGATACTCTGTTCACCTCTTATAAAACCAGCTAGTGTAATAAGTAAAAATATAGTAAGCATAGCTCCAAAAAAACCAAACATACTAATAGCAGCAATACCGAAAGCCAAACTTGCCATACCAAGTTTTATAGCCAGACCTGCACCCAAAACGGCACCGCTAGAGATGCCTAAAGTATATGGTGTCATAAGAGCGTTACGAAACAGACTCTGAAAAAGCAGACCGCTCAGAGAGAGTATGACACCGGCAAAAAAAGCAAACATTACACGAGGCACTCTAAGTTCAAAAAATATACGTGAACTAAGAGTATCAAAGTGTAAAATATCACTTACATGTAAAGAAGCACTACCGATAAAGGGAGCAGTCACGAACAGAGACAATAAAATAGTCCAGATGAAAAATCTACTCATAACTCACCATCAGAGCTTTAAAAGTCACTCCATAGAGCTTTTTTAAGGTATCTTCATTAAAAAACTTCTCTCTATCTTCATAATATACAGCTCTCTTATCAGCTATAAAAAGAGTAGGACTGTCTATGTATGATGCCAGATGCAAGTCGTGTGTTATCAAGATAACACCTAGTGACTCTTTTAACTTTTTTATATGTTGTGCGATAATCTTTGAGTTATAGGGGTCAAGATTGGCGGTTGGCTCATCAAAGATGATGATTTTACTTTTTTGTGTAAGTGCCTGAGCTATTAGGATAAGTTGCGTCTCTCCTGAGCTTAAGGAGCTTATGTTGTGGTTTTTTAGATGTTCACACGAAAGTAGAGTTAGTGCATTATCCACCTCTTCATAATCCTCTTTTGAGTAGTCAAAGAAGCTCTCTTTGTAAACAAACCTACCCAATAATATAAACTCATACACAGTGATATATGGATCATAAACCTGAAGTTTTGTAGGAATGTAAGTTATCAGCTTTGCTAACTCTTTTGCCCTTATATCTTTAATATTTTTATCATCTATATAGATACGCCCTTTATACTCTATAAGATTACACATAGCTTTGGCAAGTGTACTTTTCCCCGAACCGTTCGAGCCTAAGAGGGTTAAATGGTGCTTTATATGTAAGGATATATCATCTAGTATAATCTTATCATCATACTTACATGTAAGACTTTCACATCTTATCATCTAACGTACACATCTTACATGTAAAGATCTGTTTGGGTTGAAACTTTTAACTCTTGCATTGTTAAAATCTATACTCCAATACGAGTAGTTATCTCCAACAAATATAGTTGAACTCCAATAATAATCATCTGCACATCTACTTATATCTTGTGTAATTGCAGGAGCTCTTTTATTTATATCGACTATACTAAAAAGCTCTTTTATGGTTGGGAGTCTCCAGTCGTCATAACCGTTTAACTTTAAAGATTGACAGTAAGATTTAGCCTCATCGATGCTAAGTTCTTGTGTTATAACAGCTTCATCATCTTGCCATATTAGATTTGATTGTGAAAAAGAGAGTGTAAAAAATATAGATATTAGCATTAAAACTTTCATCATCTTTCTCCTCTTACACAACGCACATGACCATCTGTTGTAAATGTTGCCGTTTCTGTGCTTCCGTCTAAAAAGTATATCACCCACGCTTGTGTTGGTTTTACTTTTTTATCTGAACTACTAAAAAGATTGGAGAAAAATCCACTGGTATCGGCAACAACCTCTGAAGCACTCCAGTAAAAACCTGAAGCAACATTTTTTATATGAGGGTTTATAGCAGGTTGATAACGGCTATAATCCACTATGCTAAAAAGTTCAGGCAGAGTCGGAAGTCTCCAGTCTCTAAATCCTCCTAAGTCTAAATTTTCACAATAACTCTTAGCCTCACTCCAGACTACAGCCTTAGCATCAGTCCAGTTGATTATTGAGGTTTTTTGAACATCATCTTGCCAAAAAAGACCACTCTTGGAGTCTTGCCAGTACATATCGCTGTTTTTAGTTGCTATAGACTTGGAAGCTACATCTTCAGACTCTCTCTCTAACTCAATATGCAACTTTGTGTTTTCATTTAGCTCAATGGTTTTTCTATATGTTTTATAACCTGAAGCTACAACTTTAAGATTGTAAGAGCCGTGAGCCAACTCCATGCCATCATAATATTTGGGTTTTATATTTGTTATGTAGATATGTGCATTTTTTGGGTTTGTAGAGATATTTAGCAGATACTTTAAGGGTCTGCTTTGCTCTTTGCCGACATCCAACACTTGTGTCGGTTTTTCAACATCTCTCTTCTCACTAGATTTTGAGTTGTATGTTATCTTTGGCAGAGTAAAATAAAATTCTCCCATGCCTATACCGTTACGAACAAGAGGAAGTTGCTCTTTATGACTCTCTTTATAGACACTCTGCCTGACATTATGAAAGACTTCACGCAGCGGCATACCCTCTTTTTTTATATATTTTAAAAAGTATTTTGTAAAAAGACCGTGTTTACCGTCTCCATCCTTTGCAACCTTTCCCGGAGCTGTTGCAAAAGCTATAAAAAAGCCTTCTGCTTCAACATTTGCCAATCCCCCACTAGCGCCACCTCTAGTTGCCCCACGATAAGGATTGTTTCTACAAGCATCCATCACTAGGATATTTAGACGGCTTCTTGTTCTTTGCATATCTGAGATAAGACGATTCATACTGATAGCTTCGTATTTTATGTCCATCTCACTCTCTATATTTGCACCGACTGGAATAAGAAAATTTTCTCCATTAACCTCAACCCCGTGTCCGGCATAATATACAAGCCCGATACTAGAATGTTCAAGTGCATCTATAAACTTCTCTATAGTCTGTATCATAATACGCCTAGAGGCATTTTCTATATAAAAGACATTAAAATTTCTGTTTTCGAGCTCTTTTTTAACAGCCCACGCATCATTTAGAGGATTTTTTAGAGCCTGTCTCTTGTAGTTTGCATTTCCTATAACAAGTGCAACACGTCCTTCATGTTGCATCTTTTTAAGCTGTAAAGCCCTATCTGAATACTCCGCATCTGCCAAGAGATTGAAAAAAATTAATAATATTAAAAAAATTATACGCACAGCACCCTCTTTTAAATATTATAAAACGATAGAGATTAATAGGCACTTAAAAATTCACGAATTTACAGATCATATACCATTGAATGGATATACTTATAACAATTTTTTATATATTGGATCTATTATGTCATTTACAGCTATTTCACCGATTATTATCTCTTATCTTCTCTCTTCATCAGATACGAACCAAGCTTTCAATACATATGATACTTCAACATTTTCAAACTCTACATGTAAACCTCTTGATATAGAAGTTGCACATGGTATTTTTGCTTCACCGGATGGAAAACCGACCGCAAAAGGAACAAGAGAAGATCCACTTGATTTAGCCACCGCTTTAAAAAACAATAACATAGTAAAAGATGGTGACACACTCTGGCTTATGGAAGGAGTTTACAAAGGAACATATACAAGTGAGTTACGTGCAAGTGAAATAGCTCCTATATCAGTTAAACCTATGCCGGGAAAAAGAGTTATAATAGACACTACAGATGCCACAAGCGGGTCAGGATTGCGTATAAATGGATATTGGACTAATTACTACGGTATCGAGGTGTTAAGCAGAGATACAAATCGTGAAGGCATAAGCGATAATTATGCAACTGACGGTATTACTCTTAAAAGTGGTGTAGATGTGTATGGCACAAAAATCAAAGTTATAAACTTTATCTCTCATGATAATAGCGGAGGTATAAACTCATGGTTTAAGGGCGATGATGAGAGAGGTGAGTTGTATGGAAATATAATCTACAATAACGGTTGGACTTCTCCAAAAAGAGGGCATGGACACGCTATATATACTCAAAATAAAAACGGATATAAAAAACTTTACAATAATATTATATTTTTTGGTTTTGCTACGGGAATTCACGCATATACAGAAGGTGGAAGCATAGATAATTTTGATATACAAGATAATGTGTGGTTCTTGACGGGAGCTTCAGACCCAAGAGATTCTCAGAAAAAAGACAACTGTTTAGTAGGTGGTTTTCAGCCTGTACACAATCTATTGATTAAAAATAATAAAGGCTACCAAAGTTACGGTTCATGGCACCATAGAGGAACTAGAATAGGTTATGGCGGAGATATATATAATGCAGATGCCGTTATTGAAGGCAACTACCTTGCAGAAAATTTCTGGGTTAGAGGACACTGGTCTAGTATAAAGATGAAAAATACAAAAATATTTCATGGGGTTGACGACCAATATGACGACATCAGCGATTTTGGAGGAAATACAATTCTTTCAACACACCCTACAAGCGGTAAAAAGATATTTGTTTCAAAAAATGCCTACGATTCAAGAAGAGCAAGAGTAATTATCTACAATTATGATGAAGACGAGAATGTATCGGTTGATTTAAGTTCTGTTTTAAAAGTTGGTGAAGCGTATAGAATACACTCTGTATTTGACCTTTTTGGCAGAGCTGTAAAAGAGGGAGTATATACGGGTTCAAATATCTCTATACCCATGGGAACAGTAAAGCCGCCACAACCAAACGGGCTTAATGGAATCAGTGAGGATGATGACCCAAAAAAGAAATTTGGTGTTTTTATCGTAACTCATGCAGGATGTAAATAAGAGCATCTATAAGCTTAAAATATATCGCTTTAGCCCTGATTCTCTCACATTTGTTTAAATTTTAGTTTTAGAAGAACCTTTAATATTTAAAATCACAAACCACAATACTGCAATATCTATCATCACATCAGCAAAGTTGAAAACAGCAAAGTTAAACCAGTGATGATAGTATATATAATCTACTACGCCCTCATGTATAAATCTATCATAGACGTTTGAGAGACCTGCACCTAGAAGTATTCCGCCGGGGATGGCGTAGCGGTTTTTGCGTAAAGTTATAATGTATCCTCCGACTCCGACAATTAACACCAACTGTATCCATTTAAGCCAATCTTGTAAAAATGAGAACATAGAAAACGCTACACCTTTGTTATAAACCAAAATAAGATCGATATAATCTGAATAGAAACGATAACCGTCTATAAAGAGCTGTTTTAGATTTTGATCAATTATGAAGATTCCTACAAGAGAGAACACCAAAGCAATACTGAACTTAAGCATTTAAAGCCTGTTTGAAAAAATCTACCACTTTTTTCATAGCCTCATTCATCACTTTTGCATCTTTTGCTTCAAGTAAAATTCTTAATTTATTCTCTGTTCCGGAGTATCTGATAAGATGTCTTACATGTAAATCATCTAGTATCTTTAACTCATCTTCAACTCCTTTGATGGACTCAAGCTCTCTTTTCTCTTTTACATGCAAGTTAACCAATTTTTGTGGATAAAGCTCAAACGGACGAAGAATTTCACTAGCTTTTTTCTTACTCTCTAATACTAAAGCCAAAATCTGCAAAGCACTCATAAGTCCATCACCTGTTTTTGCATAATCATGCAGTATTATATGACCGCTCTGCTCCCCGCCAAAATTTATTCCCTCTCTTTTCATTATCTCTAAAACATGCTTGTCACCTACATTGCTGCGATATAGTTTTATACCCTTTACATGTAAAGCATCTTCCAAGCCTTGATTACTCATAACAGTTGCTACGACTCCACCGCCTTTAAGTTGTGAAGTTTCATTAAGATAAATTCCCAAAGCACCTAGAAGCTGATCGCCATCTACAACCTCTCCTTTCTCATCTATAACAACAAGTCTGTCTGCGTCACCGTCAAGTGCAAATCCTATATCGGCACGATAGCGTCTTACGGCTTCGCTAACATCTTTGGTATGTAAGGCTCCACAGTCTTCATTTATATTATGTCCGTTTGGTTTATCGTGAAGCAGTATGATTTCTGCACCTAGCTCCTGTAAGACGGTAGGTCCAACTTTGTATCCTGCACCGTTGGCAGTATCTAAAACAATTCTCATTCCTTGAAGGGACAAGTTTTGTGGAAAAGAGTTTTTTAACTGAACGATATAGCGACCGATAACATCATCAATACGTTTAGCAGAACCTATCAGTTTACCTTTAACGTTGGAATTTTTTATAAGCTCTTTGTCTTCTATTATTTTTTCAATATCTTGTTCGATTTTTTCACTAAGTTTGTCACCGCTAGCATCAAAAAATTTAATTCCATTATCTTCGTATGAGTTATGACTAGCAGATATCATGATACCGGCATCACATCTCATATTTTCAGTTAAAAAGGCTATAGCAGGAGTAGGCATAGGACCTATCTGGATAACATCATATCCTACGGCAGTCAAACCGCTTACGATAGCATTTTCTATCATATAGCCACTTCTGCGGGTATCTTTACCGACAAGAATACGTTTCGTTTTGGCACTTTTTTTAAAATATATACCTGCACCCATTGCCACACTCATAGCTAGTGAAGCACAGAGAAATCCACCGGCCTCTCCACGAACTCCATCTGTACCAAATAATTTCATATTTACACCTTTTATACTGTTTTTATCTAGTAATTATTTAAACATAACTTAATTTTAAGAATCTTTAAGGTAGTATTCTACCCTAAAAAAATTTTGATAAGGATAAATGCATATGGCAAATCACAAGTCATCGCTAAAACGTATCCGCCAGACTGAAACACGTACTGAGCGTAACCGTTACTATCGCACACGTTTAAAAAACATCGTAAAGGCTGTTCGTTCAGCAATTGATGATGGAAACAGAGAAGAAGCACAGGCTGCTTTTAAGGTTGCTAATCAACAAATTCATAAATTTGTAAGCAAAGGTATTTTGAAAAAAGAGACTGCATCACGCAAAGTTAGTCGTCTAAATATCGCCCTAAACGCTCTTTCATAAAAAAACTATAGTTTAAGGCACGATATGCTCGCTGACAAACTTACCCCTTTTATAGATCGTTATAATGAGTTGAGCAATCTGCTCAGTTCAGAAGATATTGCAAGTGATATTAAACGTATGACTGATCTATCAAAAGAACAATCCGACCTTCAAAAAATTGTTGATAAAGCTCACGAATATAAGCAGATGTTAGCTGATATTGCCGAAAACAAAGAGATGTTAGGTGATCCTGAACTCGGAGAACTAGCAAAAGAAGAGATAAAAGAGTTAGAACCAAAGATACCAAAAATAGAAGATGAGATTAAGAAGCTTCTTATGCCTCGTGATCCAAATGATGAGCGTAACACTATTATTGAGTTACGAGCCGGAACAGGCGGAGATGAAGCTGCTATCTTTGTTGGGGATCTCTTTAACGCTTACATGCGTTATGCAGATGTTAGAGGTTGGAAAGTTGAGCTTATGGACGCTTCTGCTTCTGAATCAGGAGGCTATAAAGATGTAACGGCACTGATTAAAGGTGACCAAGTCTATAGCCGTATGAAGTATGAGGGCGGGACGCATCGTGTTCAACGTGTTCCTGCTACCGAATCACAAGGACGTGTTCACACCTCTGCTATTACGGTAGCTATCATGCCTGAGGTTGATGATGTTGAGGTAACTATTGATCCAAATGATCTAAAAATTGATGTTATGCGTTCTTCCGGATGTGGTGGACAGTCCGTAAATACCACTGACTCTGCCGTTCGCATCACTCATATTCCCTCGGGGATAGTAGTAACAAATCAAGACCAGAAATCTCAACACAAAAATAAAGACAAGGCTATGAAAGTTCTAAAAGCACGTCTTTATGAAAAAGAGATGCAAGAAGCTATGGAAAAAGAGGGTGCTGCTCGTAAAGATCAGGTGGGAACAGGCGATCGCAGTGGTCGAATCCGTACTTACAACTACCCTCAAAATCGTATCTCAGATCATAGAATAACACTCACTCTTTATCGCTTAAATGAGATAATGACAGGCGGACTCTTTGATGAGATTATAGAACCGCTTATAGCAGATACACAGGCTAAAAATATAGAGGCTGCAGGACTTTAAAAAGTCTCTATTTTCTGCTTTTACCATAACTGACAATCAATGTCATAGGCGATAGGGGTGCTAACACTTTAATAGTTACATCACTATAGTGACGACTTTTATTTGAGACATAAGAGACCTCAGCTCCGATTATCTCTGAATTTATACTATTGATACCTGTATCATCTGGCCAATATAGTCTAAAGTGAAAATTATTAATCGAAGTTTGGTTAAGATTTTTAACCGTAACAAGATAATTTTTTGGTGTCACTTCTGCTTCAATCTCTATATTTTTTACCTTTGAGATACGGGAGACTATATCTTTTGCACTTAATATTTTTAAATTAGTCTCTTTTTTAATGTATGATATATAGTTTTTAAGTATATCTATATTTTTACCGTATCCTAAAAGATGTGTATGTATATCAAAGTTATAAATTCCATCAATACTTGTGACAAAATCCGTCTCTTTTTCTATCTTTTGCAAGATATTTTTGCCCTTGAAGGAGTCTCTAACCATAAACTCATAATCGTCCGAGCCTAATCTTGGTATATGATATACTCCATCTTTTAAACTAGGATATGTACGGTTTTTTACATTTTCAAGTATATATTTATATCCACTTTGAGATATTATTTTATTCATCTGTTCATCTAGCTGTTCTCTTGGAGGTCTAAAACCTACTATGTCACTCTCTGAAAGTTGATTTAAAATCTTTTTAGACTCTCTTATCTCTAAGAGCATATTTTTTTCACTTGTGCCTTTTATGAGTTTATGAGTGTGGCTGTGCGATGCGACTTCGACATATCTGCTCTTTTGGGCTTTTTTCATAAGTTTTGGATGTTTTTGTGCCAAAGATGAGACGCAAAATGCAGTTAGCGGGGTATGTTCGGTATCTGCTAATTCAATAAAATTTTTAAATTCCGAGAATTTATACTCTGTATCTTCTGTCAATAATACGGCACTAATTTGGTCTAAATAAGGAAAGGCTCTAACACTTACTCTCTTTGTAGCATAATCTATACTAGAGCTTAAGATATCTCCAAAATAGTTATTAAAAGCGTTAGATTCAAAAAATATATAAGATGCAAAAGAGAAATATATCCAATTTCCCTCTCCATAATGTCCATGCCACGCAACACCGGCATCGTTAGCTTTAAGATTATAAGTACCATCTATCTGTGCTTTTGTCAACTCCCAATTTGTTAAATATATATCTGGTTTTATCTCTTTAGAGCTATATAGATACAGAGGATCATAAGATTTAAAACTTACTCTCTTTCCTGTAAATTTAGGGCTGCTTAACGGGCTTAATAATCTATTGACTATAAATAATGAGTGCTGTTTAACTAAATAAGGCTCTTTTATATGTTTCAAAGAGGTGATCTCTTCAATATTTTTGCTTCCTTGAAATTTGTCATCAATATTAAAAGCAAAGTTATAGTTAAAGATTAAAAATCCGCCCTCTTTTACAAAAGTTTTTATATTTTTTAGGCTATTTTTAGATAGTGCAATCGCATCTAAAACTATCAATATAGAGTTTCTCTCAAGGTCTGCCAAGTCAGTCTCTTTTATCTGATTGATACTAAAACCTCTATCTTGCATACTATTTTTAAACTGCTCTTTTCGTTGTATGTAGGCATTTATACTTAATCCGTAAAGTTCATACTTTTTCTTTGTCAATGATGAACTTAACAGATAGATTTGACGTTTATCGTATGAGTGCATAAAAGCGAATTTACTTGAGTAATTTTCCAATATCTGATAAATAACCCAAGATAACCCGGCTACTAAAAAAGCAGAGAATATAGTGGCTTTTAATCCATATATCGTGTTACTCAAAAAATATGTATTTTTGTCCGCTCTCATTTAAAATGTCCTCGTAAGATTTGTCACGACTTCTTCTGTTTTTTTCACGTGTTTTGTATAAAAAATATGCGATTACTCCAAAAACCAAAGTAAAAATTGAGACAACCAGAATAATCATGGTCATAAATGCTATAAAATTCATAAAACCCCCTTTAAAATAGATTTAATAATTAACTTCCTCTTCTATCTAGTTTACCCCAAGTCATATCTATATGCAACCACTCTTCTGCTGTTGCTAAAATCTTTGATACGTTGATTATGGTAATAAAATATAGACGATAAAAAAAGGCGTATAGTGCAAGATACAGAGGCTCTTTTGTCAATATCAGACAATATAACGCCCCTGCAATATCCATGGTGGTGTATAAAATCCACCAAAAAAAGATAAATGTACTAGCACCTGTTGTGGCTGAGATATAGATAAAAAATATATTTGCCCATAAGTCAAAAAAAGGCCAGAAAATTGATTCAAACAGCATATACCATAACACAAAACTCATTGCCGGATCACTCTTTAGTCTCCATAAATGTTTTTTGTGTTTTCGTATGGATTGCAGTATTCCTCTTGTCCATCTGTATCTCTGCTTTATTAAATCCAACAACTCATCAGGTGCTTCTGTGATAGCAAGAGCATCCGGCTCAAAATCAATCTTATAACCTTTTTCTATAAGCTTTAACGTCAAATCGCAATCTTCTGCAAATGTATCATGGTCGTAGCCACCCACATCCATCAAGGCAGTTTTACGAAATATTCCGATAGGTCCGGGTATAATCGTCACCAACTTTAAAAATGCTTGACCGTTTCTAACCATATTTAGACCCTCAATATACTCCAAAGCCTGTAATCTAGTAAGCATACTGTCATGATTTTTCACATAAACCGAACCGGCAACAGCCCCAATTTGAGGATTTTGAAAGTATCCTACCATCAGCTCTATAGCGTTGTCTGAGAGTTCAGAATCGGCATCAACAACCATAATTAAATCACCGCTTGAACGCTCTACTCCATAATTAAGAGCAACAGCTTTTCCTCCATTTTTTTTATTAAAAGCTTTTAGTGATCTATGTCCATCATTAAACTCTAATATTTTC
Organism: Helicobacteraceae bacterium; assembly: GCA_015484575.1. Taxonomy (GTDB): domain Bacteria; phylum Campylobacterota; class Campylobacteria; order Campylobacterales; family Sulfurimonadaceae; genus S010-53. The sequence goes on along the minus strand of WFND01000051.1, from coordinate 18,702 downwards.
GCATATCTAAATGTACTATCTTTTGATCCATCATCAATAACTATTATCTCTATGTTTGAATAAGTTTGATTCATAATAGATTTTATTGAATTTATAATGACTTTTTCTTCATTAAATGCCGGAATAATTATGGATACTTTATAATTATGAGATTTGGTGTGAAATTTTATATTTGAGTCTGAAGTTTTTTGAATAGTTTTGAGTATAGAAAAAATTATCAGCAAAATATACCTAGCAACTATAATGGTTGACATAACAACAAGTACGATAACTCCCATCTGCACAAGGAGTGAATCAAAGGTAACGTACATATTAAAAAGATTAAAAACAGAGTATATTGCCAAAACTGCGAAGCTGATAAGGGCTAAAATAATATACATATCATCTTACCAAAAATGTTGAAGTTCTAACTTGCAATCAAGATAATCATATCCCAATGTATCTACCTCTATAGGGGAGTTGATTACTTGACTTTTTAGACAACCTAGTATAAATTTTGTATCTGTTTTAGTAGGTGCTTGCAGCCATAATCCGTACTGTATAATATTTTTATCATATTTAAAACTATGTCCTACTCCAGCTTGTGCCTTAATATTTAAGTTACTGCTTAGCGGATAATAAGCTCTACTTAAAAGTTGAGTTATATCATCAAAATCTGGAGAGTAATACTCTATCTTTTGCTCTTTGTTATACTCATACCAGCCAGACAGTACAAAGCTGTATTTTAATCTTTTATAAAGATGTCTATACATTTCATAATCGAACATTAGATTAAATATATGGTTATCATCTGTAATATATGCTAAATCCATAGCAAACCACAAAGAGCTAAATCTGTTAAACTCTATGTAATCACTTATATTTAAGGCATATTTATCTATATTTTTATGCAGTGCGGCAGTTGATAACTTGCTTACATATAAGTTTCGTTTGTATAGCTTAAATTGTAGATACTGTGTCAGTGATGAGTATTTTACAAAATTACTCTTTAAGTGAGTATTATAGATAAGATATGGTGCAATATCTGTCTTATCCAAGTAGTGTTCAAAGTAGTTGCCAAATGTCCATGAGTTATAGATAAGCTCAAGCATAAAACTTGTACCGCTGATAGTGTCACTTATTTTTGAATTGGCAAAATTTTCCCTTAATGAAAAAGCCCCTATGCCTCCGTTTAGTGTCATATCTTTATCAAAAGTGTATCCTGCATGAAGCATTGTCTGTATGTAGTGACGTTTATCATTATCAGAAAAGTTTCTACCTGATATTCCAAGATTATAACCACCAAGAGGTTTTGTCGGTGCTGTCTCTTTCTCTATAACAGGGTGCGAATTTAAACTTTTTGCTATATAGTCCTCTTTTAGCAGACTCTTTTTTATCTCTCTTTTTCTCTTTTTCGCAACCAAAACAGGTTCTTTTTTTTTAATGTTTTTTTTAGCTCTTAAAGGGAGATAATCTAAGTATTTTAAATCTAGATATGCCTCTTTTTTAAATTTATTGATAGGAGCATCTATGTCAAATCTTTTCCACCTCTCATCTTCTATGAGACAGCCCACTTCATTACATGTAATATCAAGCTCTTTAAATCCTCTATCTTGCAAAATATCAGATTTGTACTCTTGTAAAAATGAGATGGTAAATTTTCCGTACGGTTCGTATATATCTGAAGATATAACTCTTGGTGCAGTTATATTTACGCTGATATGACCGCTATTTTTAAAAAGTATCTCTTTTTTTCGTTTCCAAGATTTATCTCTGTTTTTATAGTAAGAGACATAAATATCCAACAGTCTGTTCTCCCAACTTTTTTGCCAATCGGACAAGAACTCTCTTTCACTTTTTGTTATATCTCTTTTTGCAGAGTAAGGGTGCAGTATCGACTCATAAACTTGTCTGGCTTTGGTTAATTTACCGCTATCTTGCAAAAGATAAGCATACTCAAGTAAAATATTTTTATCACTATCTTTGATATTTATCTGACTTATGTCAATATTACTACCTGCAAAAATCATCTTTTCATATAACTTTTGTGCTTTGGCATAATCTTTTATTTTATAGAGATTGTAGGCATAATGGTGCAAGTGTGTCTTTTTATTGGAGATGGAGTATAGCTCTTTATATATCTGTGCTGCTTTTTTGTATTGGTTGCTCTGCTGTAGTGCAAAAGCGTACTTCTCTTTTGAAGTGTTGTCATCTTTTGCTTCTCTAAGATAGGCATAAAAATAGTCTATACTCTCTAAATATTTTTTGTGTTCATAATAAAACAGAGCTTTTTGTAACTCTGGATCTAATCTGTAAAACGGTTTGGCTTTAGCAGTTTTTTTAATAGATTTTTTACCATCACGATAAGAGATTGCACTCTCGTACGCCTCTTTTAACTCTGCATCATCGGGTGAGTGTCTTAGTAAAGCTCTAAAGACTTTTACAGCTTTGTCATATTTGGCATTCCAGAGCCAAATGTATCCTCTTGCACGATATATCTTATAGTAATACTCATTTTTGTTATCTGCTTTTTGTGCCTTGTCTAAGTATAATAAAGCTTTATCATAAGAGCCTTTCCAACTATGCAGTCTTCCCAATTTATAAAAAATTTCCGCATCTTTATTATTTAATTTTGTGTAATAATATATAGCCTTGTCGGTATCACTGTTCCAATACGCCATATCTGCGGCATATTTATAGAACTCTTGATCTGTTTTTTTGTATGTCTGTATGTAGCCGCTTAACTCTTTATAGCGTTTTGCATTATGTAGATTGTTGCATAATTTTTTTAGATTTTCTAAGTTTTGATTTTTTCTATAATTTTCTTTTAGTTTCAACAGCTCATCTGCTTGATGTTTTGATATTTTTTTATAAAGTTCTTGATAAAGCTTTGTATTATGCTTTGATTTTGAAACGCTCTTAAGCTCAGAAGCAGCGGTTTTGTAATCATTTACATGTAAGAACATATCTGCTGCCATTAAGTTGTTTTGCGAATCTTTTGTAAGTAAGCCAAGTTTTTTGTATGATGTGCCGCTACATAGATAATCCGACTCAATTTCGCAAAGTTTGGCATCTATCTGTAAGTACGCCTTGCTCTGCTTTAGCTCATCACATCTTCTTAGCAGATTTCTGGATTTGTTATAACTCTTTTGATCTAACATATACTTTGCCGAAAGTATGAAAAATCTAGGTTCTAACGGTTTTTTCTCTCTAATAAGATAGTCTAAAAGATTCTCAAAATCTCCGCTTTTATCTGTATGGCTTATCTTTTTTAAAACCTTGTAAAAGTCATCTTGAGAGTCATTTTTGTGTAAATTATACCTCTTCAGTACCAACATGTCTGAACTATGTTTTTTTAGTTTTTCATACAATTTTTTCACTTGTAAATTATCTGGTTTTATCTGTTTTGCCAGATTTGTGTAGTATAAACTTTGATTGTAATCATTGCTCTCAAAATAGTAACTTCCAAGCAATAGATCTGTTTTATAATCTTGAGGATTTTTGAGTGAGTACTCTTTTAAACTATCTATGTCTATATCCAAAGAGGCATAGAGACATAGAGGTAAAAAAACAGGTATGAATATTTTACTGATTTTACGCATTTATAGAGACACTCTCATCACCTTGGATAAAGATTATATCTTTATCTATCTCTCTCATCTTCTCGTTAAATATATGAGATTGATGTATAGAGGTGTTTAACAGAAGTAAAATAACTTTCTGCTGTGATGAGATAATCGTTGCACAATCTCCAAAGCGACTTAAAATAGACTTTAACGCCTCTTTATTAATCTCTTTCTTATATCTGTATGTAAGTTGGGTAAAAAATATATTTGATTTTAAACACTCTGTCTTGTAGTTTTCAAAATATTCGGTTTTCACTATTTTATCCATGGTCGGTAAGGTTTTTAAAGATTTGGAATAAAAAGGTATCTTTAATATCTTCTCTAGTGAAGTTACAAAAGCTTCAATATTGAAATTTTGCTCAAACATATCTCCACAAAAATTTGCAACTGCCATCCTCTTATCTGAATTTCTGACAAACTCACTTCCTGTTATATATACTATTGAGGTACGTAGCTCTTGCTCTTTTGCCGAATTACACAGCTCATAGCGTCTCTCATCATGAAAAGACTCTTTCGTGGCATATATCAGCATATGTGGGTTTGACATAAGCTTTGTCAATATGCTTGACATTGATGGTTCAACAACCTCTAAATCAAATTTTTCTTTATTAAAAAAGTAGCTTATACGCTCAATATTTTGGCCATCATCACCTGTTAGAATAATACGAGGCACTATAAGTTTGTCTTCTACTTTCTCTTTTAGTTCATCATCTTTTAAGTAAGTCTCAAAAACAAATTTATCTGCTTTTGGCATGAAGAAGCGGTAACTATTGTATCTTACAGATTCAATAGAGTGGTTGATACTGACTAAAGTGTGTTGATTATCCTCTTTTTTCATAGATAATTCTAAATCTAAATGATTATGAAAGGCTTTTGAGATAATACTTGATAACTCTTGGTCTGTATCTAATGTATATATTAATCTCTTATCTGCACTATTACATATATTAATCAGTTTATCTACAAAAGTTTCTACTTCGTTACCGTCTTGAAATTCAAAAAAATCACCGATACTGTGCAAGATAACTATAGGATACTCAGACTTTGAGATCATAATCTCAAGCTCTTTATATAAAAAACCGTACCGGTAACGCTGCTTATTTATTTTCCAGTCAGAACGCAGATTTACAACGTCAATATAGGCATTAATTCCTTGAAGCTTTGTAGCTGCCGTCATTTTAGAAAAATATTTTTTCTCAAATCCTGAAATAACAACAGCCTTCTCATTATACGTCTGAAGCAGATAGTATAAAAAAGCCAGCATGGGAGCTTCTCTTTTTGATTGAATGCCAAAGCAGTCAGCATGTTTTGATGCGTTTAAAAATGTCATTATCTAACCTTATTTTAATCGCAACCATTATATTTAAAATTATCTAAGATACTTATTATATATCAATTATCTCTGCTGTAAATGTCTGCTTTACCTCTCCTTGAAATGTGATAATTTCATTTTTTAAACCTAAATAGAGAGTATCTCCACTTTTTGGATAGACTTTTGCATCTTCACCTATAAGCCCTTCTCTGTTTGCACGATAAAAACATGCTGCCATTCCTGTTCCACACGCCAATGTCTCATCCTCTACACCACGTTCATATGTTCTTACATGTAAGTTTTTATCACTGTCTATTTTGGCTATATTTACATTACAGTTGTATCTATGGCGTAGCTCTCTAGCCTCTTGAATATCAAAATCATCTATATCTGCATCAAATGTGACTAGATGAGGCACTCCCGTATCTATAAGCCACCATATTTTAGAGTTTACATGTAACTCTTTTTCTAAAATCTTTGGAGGAGTCAAGTCGCTTTGAACCATACGTCCATCTACTCTCGCATTTATAACTCCCGCCAAGGTTAAAAATGACATTTTAGCAGGGGCTAATTCATTAGCAAAGGCGTAGTGGGCACAGGCTCGGCTACCGTTACCGCACATATGTGCCACCGAGCCGTCTGAATTGTAAAACTGCCACTCAAAATCATGCTCTTCATGAGGAATTAAAACTATCAAACCGTCAGCACCGATACCGTCTTGACGGTGACACAACTCTTTTGCTAATTGCGAACGGTCTTTTTTGATAAATGTGTGAAAAATAACAAAATCATTACCATTTGCAGAGTATTTTGTGATGTTCATAGCTACTTGCTCCTATTTTTAATAATATCTACAAATTTTTCGCACTCTGTTTGTAGATGTTTTAGATTGCTACTGTTATCAATAACCCATGTACCAAGCTCTTTTTTTCTCTCTATATCCATCTGAGACTCTATTCTACGTAGTGACTCCTCTTTTGAAAAACCGTTACGTCTCATAAACCTCTCTAGCTGTATCTCTTTTGGGGTATAAACGACAACACTCTTTTGAATCTCATACCCTTTTTTTTCAAAAAAGAGAGGAATATCTATAAGATATGGAAATTTAAAGCTCTCTTGTTTAACACTTTGAATCTCTATCTCTTTACGAATTTTAGGATGCAAAAAAGCTTCTAGTCTCTCTTTTGATTTAATATCTGAAAATATAAGTTTTCCAAGCATAGCTCTGTCAACCTTACCGTTTTTTACAAATTCTTCAGAAAAATTATCACTTATCCAAGCTGTAGATTCATATAAAATTTTATGTGAAACAGCATCGGCATCTATTACGCGTAAGCCGTTTAAGCCCAAAAGAGAAGCTACCGTGCTTTTTCCCGTAGCAATTCCACCGGTAAGGGCTATAGCGTACTCAAATGTCATTAGTTGCGGATTATGCCAAGATAGTTTTTTCGGATATGATTACCCATAGCAAAGGCTGCTGAGTGTATATCGCAGTTATAGTACTTTGTATCTTCTAACAAATCACTGCGTTGTAAGATAATATCTGCCGTAGGATGATACTCTTTTGAAGCTAGTAAAAGAGTATTATCCTGCACATTGTAAGGCATAATTATCTTAAAATCTCTACCCAAATCTCTCATCAATGCACTATTTGCTTCAATATCATCAAGATCTGGATGATTCATAACACTAAGAGCATCATCCTTGCTGATTCTAGCGATATGAGCTAAAACAGCTGTATCCAAAGAGCCTTCACTAAGAACAACATCAAAGCTTTTATCTTCAAGTTCTCTTAGAGTATGTAAAGTATCTTTTACATCAACTTGTGTAATCTTACAATTTTTGTAAGAAGCCAACTCTTGGCTAAATTTATCCATATCATCCGTTATAACCAAAGCAGTTTCGGGATTTTTATGAGTACACATCGGTACATGCACCATCATCTCAGTATATATAAAAGGTTTCATCTATTTTCCTATCTAATTAACAATACCGCGATTTTAGCATAGCTGTATTAAAAAGTATTGAATATAAAGCTTTACTTGATATTAGTAATAAAATATTATTACATGTAATGTATAATTTTAACCCAAATTATCTGAAGGAATTTTAATGAATGTAAATAAAATAAGAAAAATATGTCGTCCAATTCGTATTGTTTTAGGCTTAAGCTTAATTGGTATCGGTATTGCGACGGGAAATAAGTGGTTCTTTTTAGGAGTTATACCTCTTATCGCAGGATTGGCAAATTTCTGTCCGTTATGTATTATTACAAAAAAATGTGATATTGAAAATTAAATGCTACATCATAAATAGGCTCTAAAGAGGTAAATATGGCTATGAAAAATTTTGTGATGTAGCACTATTTTGCAACAAGTCTATTGTAAAAACAGCACCTTTGTCAGAGTTTTTTACCGAGATAGAGCCATTCATATGTTCTTCTATAATCATTTTTGCGATATAAAGACCGAGCCCTGTTCCATTTTTCCCTTTTGTTGAAAAGTAAGGTTCAAAGAGTTTTTCCATCACATCATCTTTTATACCGCCTCCTGTATCAGATATCTTTATAGAGATATTTTTCTCATCGACTTCTACCTCTACAGTAATCTCTTTTTCTTCACAAGCAGAAAATAGAAGCTGATCTTTTGCATTATTTATGATACTTAACAGGGCTTGTCCAAGCTCATTTGGATAGCCTTGTGTAGTAACCTCTACATTTTGATAATATGATAGTGAGATATTATTCTTCTCGATTTCAGGTCGGCTAATGCTTAGTATATGCGATATAACATCGCGTATATTGAACTTCTCAATCTCTTTTTCGGGTTTAAAAAAGTCTCTAAAAGAGTTAATCGTATCGGACATATAATCGATTTGAGAGTATATCTTCTTCTGTATCTCGCTCATATCTTCAGAGCTTAAAGAGCCATTTTTGTATTTTAATGTCATGGCTTGTTGCATAATCGAGATATTGTTAAGAGGTTGACGCCACTGGTGGGCTATCATATTGATTGTCTCTCCTATCTGTGCAAGACGTGACTGATAGAGTAAAGCCTTCTCTTTTTCTCTGTTTTTAGCCACTTCTGCTTTAACACGACTCTCTAACTCCTTGTTATATTTTTGTAAACTTGAGAGCAGTCTTTTTTTCTCCTCATACATAGCTTCAACGGTATAAAATATAAAAACTTGCCCTATCATGTAAAAGTTTAGATTGATTATGTTCTCAAGCTCACTTTGTGAAGAGAAAATATCTACACCTTGTTTACTTAAAACAAGCATTATTATCGATAAGGCATTAATCATAATTGCCCCATAAAGTTTGCCTAAGTTATACGCAACTATCAGTGTTGCAACAACACTCAAGCTAAAAAGCAAAACTACATTATTAAGATGCAAAAATGTCACAAATATGTAGCTGATAAGCATAGAGATGGTAACGACTGCTATGATTTTTATGATTTCTAGCTTTTTATCTCTGTATGCTTTATATAAAAGCAGTAAAACCGGAGTTATGACAAGTTGAGCAATAATATTTCCAAAATACCAACTAATCACATAAAGCCAAAACTTATACCCATAGAGTGCTAGAGCGATATTTCCGCCTATGGCACTAAAAGGTTGCAAAATAAATGTTACGAGAGCGAAAAAGTACAGCACACTTCTAAGGTCATTAAATGCTAAGTCTATTTTCCAATATCTGGCGAGTTTTATAGCTATGAGTGCCTCTATGGTATTTGAAACTCCTATGAGAGATGCACTCACAAATCCTAAGTCATTAGAGAGAGCAAACAGAGTCTGCCCGACAAAGATTCCCCACACTATACGAGGTCCAAAGAGCAAAGCACCTGCAAGTGCTATCGCTTCTGGAACAAAAATACCGATATTGACTATCGAGTCTATCTCTCCAAAATAGGCACTTACTTTTGCAAAAACAAAGTAAGCTACAGCCATCATAAGACCTAAAAAAAAGGTTTTCATATCAACTCAACTCTATTTTTGCCGTTTTGTTTAGCCATATATAGTGCACTGTCTATTTTAGACATCAGTGCTTCAAAATTCTCCTCTTCACCATAGAGCCCTGCTCCCATACTTACACTTACATGCCCTACTTTATCAAAATCACATCTACTTATTATCTCACGTAGTTTATTCGCTTTTTTAGCAAGTTGTACTCTGTCAATATCTGGAAGGAAGAGGACAAACTCCTCTCCACCCCATCTACCAAAAATATCACGCTCACGTATATTGTTCTGAAAACATGTGGTTAATTTTTTCAATGTTTCATCACCGGTAAGATGACCATATCTGTCGTTTATCTGTTTGAAATCATCAATATCGATTATAATACAGCCAAACGGTTTGTTCTGTTGCTGTAATGCTATAAAAACTTCTGTAAGTTTATGGCGATTGTAAGCGTTGGTGAGTTGATCGTAGTATGCTAAATGTTGTATCTTTTTTTTACTAAGTTTTTTCATACATTTTTGCACCATCTCATCAAACTGCTCTAAATGAAACGGCTTGACAAGGTAGTCACATACGGAAAGTTTGATTGCATCAAGCAGATATTTTTTGTCATCGCATGCAGATGAGATAATAATAATAAGATTTTCATCGATATTTTTTAGTTTTTCTATCAGCTCTAAGCCGTTAAAGTCAGGAAGCTCAATATCACATAAAAGCATATCGACACTATTGTCTTTGTAGAGATTTAAAGCATCTGTAGCCGTATTTGCCACAAGAATGTTTTTAAAATACTCTTGCAAAATTAATGTCATAGCGTTAGCAGTTTCTATATCATCCTCGACATACAAAAGTGTAATATCATGCCGTGTCATCAAAGCTCCTCCAACGGCTTAGGTTTAGAGAAATAGTAGCCTTGAGAGTAGTCGATACCCAAAGATTTTAAGATATTAAAAATCTCTTCATTTTCAACAAACTCTGCAACCGTTTTAAAGTTTTGCTCTTTGGCGAAAGAGACTATACTTTTGACGATAGAGAGAGAGTAGTGGTCACTTTGAATATTTTTAATCAGACTCCCATCAATTTTCAAAATATCAGGCTGATACTGCAGAAGCCTCTCATAGTTTGAGTATCCGCTTCCAAAATCATCTATGGCAATCTGTACACCATATGATTTTACTTTTTTTATAAAATCTACAATCGTCTGAATATTTTTAACACTTTCATCTTCTAGCAACTCAAAAATAACCCTCGGTGCATCCTCTTTAAAACTTTCAAGAAGATTAAGTATATAGTGGTTAATTTCTATATTTTCTATATCCAAAGCAGAGAGATTGATAGAGACCCCCTCATTTGAGTTTTTCAGCATTTTAAAAGAGTTTTCAAGAACTTGTTTTGTTATCTCTGTATAGTAACGTCCCTTTTTAGCAGTATCGAGAAAGAAAAATGGAGATATAACTTTACCCTCTTCATCAATCAAGCGTACTAATGACTCGTATCTAAGAATTTTTTCTGTTTTGTTATCGACAATAGGCTGAAAATATGAGATGATATTGTCATGTTCTAACGCTTTTTGAATCATGATAAGTGTTTTCATGTTTTTCTCAAGCTTTCTCTCTTCTTCATCAATAAGATCATTTGCGATGCAGAAGCATCCACCCTCTTGCAAGACTTTATCTATACCAAGTTTTGCATTTTCAATCAATTTCTCATTGTCATAAGAGAAACTTGCAACTATCGATACATCATAGGCAAACTCCCCTAAATTGATTACCTCTTTTTTGATAGCATGAATCATCTCGTGAACTTCATTGATTATGCTATCTTTATCTTCATGAAATACTTTAGGGTCTAAAACAGATGCAAACTCTCCCTCTCCAAGTTGAAATACAGCCGGTTTTGAAATAGAATGGGGAAGATGTTGAGCAATTAATCTAGCAAGTTTGCTCTGCATATGCTCGATTGTATCCTTGTCAAAAAGTTCTGATACTATCTGAAATTGGTCAAGTTTCATATATAAAAGTACCGGTCTTTCTGTTCCTTGCAGAGAGTCTTTAAGCTGTTTTAATGGATTCATAATCTCTGTAATGTTATTACGCAGTGCGATATACTCTAAAATATCCCCCTTCGTATCAACAATAGGTTTTACATAAGATTTAACATAGTAGCTCCCACCGCTTTTTTTTCTATTTTTAATGACTCCGCTCCAGAGCTTCTTCTCTTTGCTTATGGTATGCCATAAATCTGCATAGACCTTCTTTGAAATATCTGGATGTCGAACGATATTGTGAGGCACTCCTATCAGCTCCTCTTTTGAATATCCTGAAAGTTCACAAAAGTTGTCATTGACATAGGTTATCACGCCTTTTAGATCTGTTTTTGAGACAATCAGACTAGCATCAACAATTTTTTGATACTGCTCTAGCAGATACTGTTTCTCTTGAAGTTCTTTTTTTAAAAGAATATTTTTAGCAACACGCATAAATTCATTTTCAAACTCTTCAAGATTGATTGGCTTGAGAAGATAACCGCTGACATTGAGCTTGATGGCATCTAAAAAATAGCTCATATCGTTATGTGCAGAGAGTATGATTATGGGGGTGTCACTGTCAGTCTGTTTGATTTTTCTAATCATTTCAATACCGTTCATTACCGGCATATTGATGTCTGTTAAGATAAGGTCGATTGTATTATCATTAAAAAAGTATTCTAAAGCCTCTTTACCATCTGCAGCAATCGTAATATGATTAAAATACTCTTGTAAAAGCAATAGCATAGACTCTCGAGAAAGCTCATTGTCTTCTACATACAAAATATGTAAATCTTTTATAGCTTCTAGTAGCTCTTCGTTCATTATTTACCCTGTTTTGCTCTATTTAAAAAAAATTTTTATTTTCAAGAGGCATTTTATCACAAAAAGATATTCAAATAGTATCAAATTAGATGTATTTCAAAAAGAAGTATTGTTATATAGTTATGAAAAAACTTTAAAAATTGATATAGCACATACCCCTTTTTACTAATGCTTCGTATCTCAAGGTCGGGCAACTTCTGCTTTATCCTATGAACGAGTGACCTTATGGTATTTATATTTGATTTATTAGCATATATTTCAAGTGATATTTTATTATACTCAATACAAGAGCCTCTGTTTTTTGCCAATAACTCTACAAAATCCAGTAATTTTCCGTGAAGCAGTGTATCTGTTTTATCTCTGTAGAGCTTTCTCTCTTTTGTGTCAAAAGAGTAGCCCCTACGCAACAAGATAGAGTTTACATGTATCTCAGATCTATACTGTTGAAATGCCATCTTTATGGTTGTTACTATCTCGCTATCACGATAAGGTTTTAGCAAGTAACAATATGCGTTAACATTTAGAGCATACTCCAAGATATTTGCATCTGAATGTGCACTGAGAAAGATAATTATAATCTCATTATCAAACCTTCTAATATCAAGAGCCAATTCACATCCGCTTTGATTACCATAAAGCATAACATCTATCAAAACAAGTTCGGGTTTAAATTTTTTTATCGCCCTTAAGGCATCTTTTGCATTATCTTCTATAGAGCAGACATTAAAGTCATTTTGTGTTAAAACTTTTTTTAGATATTGTGCAGATATATGCTCATCTTCGACAATTAAAATATTAGACATCTTTAAACTCCAGATGATAATGCAGCCCGGATTTATTTAAAATGGATATATCCGCATGTAGTTTTTTTGCACTAAACTGGATAAGATCATATCCTAAAGAGTGGCTCTCTTTTAGCATCTGCACATCACAACCCACCCCGTTATCAAAATACTCAAATGAGATATTTTCACCATTTTTTTGGATGATAATAGTAACTGTCAAGTTAGGGCTGTCTGCATGTTTTATGGAGTTTATAAACATCTCTTGAATCATAAGCCCAAAGTGAATCATATTTTCCAAAAAGATTGAAAAATCATCTACATGTAAATTTAGCTTTATATCATCATAAGAGTAACTTCTCAATATCTCTTTGGTAAGAGTATTTATATACTCCGAGCAGTTAACATTGGCTAAAGAGTCATGCTGATACAACATCTCATGAACTGTAGCAATAGCTTGAATTCTATCACGATTTCTAGTGATAATCTGCTCTATTTTTTTATCATTGTAAGTCTCTTGAAGCCCCAAGATAGAACTTATCATATTTAGATTATTTTTTACTCTGTGATGAATCTCTTTTAGTAAAAACTCTTTTTCTCTGTTTGATGTTTCTAGTTTATCAAAAGAGTATTGGATGGAGTAATATATAAATATACCTATCGCAATATCAAAAACTATACCTATAAAAATTGCACCAAGTGCGATACTGTCATCAAATAAAAGACGATTTGAAGAGTAGTAATAGGCATATACTAGAAACGCTATCATAAAAAAGTAGTACAACAGAGCATGACGCAAAAGTCTATTTTTATCTAAAACAAGATAGAAGGCAAAAGGTGCAAAAAATAGAAACAGATAACTACTGTGGTAAAAATCATTTATATAGACCAAAACAAAAACAGCAATGGCAGAGAGCCAGACGAGTATAATAGAGACAAGCTCTATCTTTTGACTCTTTTTAAGATAATACAAAAGAGAATAGTCTATCAAAACCGCTACACACTCAACAGTTGCATCAGAATAATTTTCACTTAAAACATCTACAAAACAAGCCAATGCAACTACTATAAAAAACATATATATAAAGCCGTACAAGCTTATCTCTTTGTAGTTTTTAGTTAATAAAAATTTCTCAATATTTTTCTTCATAATCGATATTATATCTTAAAATGCAATTTTTTTGCAATTTTCGCATGTTATACTTTTGCCAAATTACATAAGGAAATATTATGAGAAGTAAATATTTTTATTTTTTTATTATGTTGATGAGTATAGGTATTTCACATTTATATGCTAGTACATTTAGTTTTAAGCAAAAAATTCAAGCAGATGATAACAGCACCAATTATCTTTTTAGTGCCAAGCAGGGTGTTGCTACTTATGGCAATACTATTGTTATAGGATCATACGGAAGAGATAACAGCAAGGGCGGTGTGTATGTTTATGAGTTAAATGCCACTAGCAAACTTTTTGAACAGGTCGCTACCTTAACGCCAAGTATCGCTGTAGTTGGTGCCGAATTTGGTGCTAGTGTTGCAATATATCAAGATACTATTGTTGTAGGATCACCATATATAAACTCTTATGCCGGTCAAGTGTATGTGTATGAAAAACCTGCTTCAGGCTGGAAAGATATGAATGAAACAGCCCTCTTGACAAACTCACAAGTAGTAGGACAATCTAAATTTGGCTCAAACGTCGCCATCTATCAAAATACGGTAGCGGCAAACTCTCCTGATACGCCTCTTGAATCGGTAAGTATTTTTGAAAAAGGTGGTGCACACTGGAGTGATATGAATGAGAGTGCCACATTAACGTCACCCTCAAACTTGACGAGCTACTCTTGGTTTGGCTCCTCTTTGGCACTCGATGCCTCAACTCTTGTTGTGGGTACCTATTTCGATAGCAATGAAAATGGAGCGGTATTGGTGTTTGAAAAGCCAATATCGGGCTGGAAGGATATGAACCACTCTACTGCAAAATTGACCATGAAAGAGAGAAGTAATAAAGATAGATTAGGCAGTAGTGTTGCCATCAGCGGTGATATCATCATGGCATCAGCACCATTTTATGCTAATAACAAAGGTGCTGTTTTTGCTTTTAAAAAGGCCTCATTGCACTGGAGTGATATGAATGCGAGTGCTAAGATACAGACACAAGCATTTAGCTACCAATTTGGTCAAAGTCTCTGTCTAGTAGGCAATACACTAATAGCGACACAATCTAATGGCGGCTTTTTTTATGACATCAACACTACATTGACAAATGATGTTAACATTAGCAACACTTTAAATCCCAATCCGATGGTTTACTCTGTTGGCTATGGTGAGGCTGTAGGATGTAGTGAGAAGTATATAGTTATGAGCGCACCGTATGAGAGCAATTACGAAGGAAGAGCCTATGTCTTTGATGCCAACATAAGCCAAGGTGTAACATTTAAAAGTAAGCTCAATCCATCGCTGCTTATGTATCTGTTAAATTAAGGTGTGCATAATGAAATATATCTATATCTATCTGCTTTTACTGCAACTTGCCTTTGCAACGACCTATCAGGTTAATACGCTCAGTGATAGCAGTGATGGCTCATGTAGTGATGGAAACTGCTCACTTCGTGATGCTATAACATTAGGCAGTGATGGTGATAGTATCAATATCACTGCTAAAGGTACACTCTATCTTAAGGCTCAGTTACCGATTATTGACTCTAAAACATTGATTATTAGCGGTAGTGGTGTAAATGATTTAAATATCTCTTGTAGAAAAAGTTGTCGCCATTTTAAGATTACATCAGGTGGTTTATATCTCTCTAATCTAACACTACTCGATGGTAACAGTACAAACGAGTACCCCGATTCTGGAGGAGCTATTTATGCGGATAAATCACTTTTGAGCATAACAGATGCAGGATTTAGCTCGAACTATTCTAGTGGAAACGGTGGTGCTATAAGAGTTACAGGTGGTTCTTTACATGTAAAAGGTGCAAACTTTAACACTAATACTGCTATTGCTAGTGGCGGTGCCATTTCACTCGCACCCTATCTATCCATGCCTATCACTTTTTCTATAGAGAGTACGCTATTTAAATACTGCGCATCTGATTTTGGCGGGGCTGTAAATGCAACTGGAGAGGGAAATATTACAAAGAGCAATTTTATATACAACAGTGCCAAGACACAAGGTGGTGCCCTTAACTTAGAAGAATCCCGAGAAAGTTCAGATATATGTCGTATTAGCGAAACATCATTTTATTATAACAGTGCAGGTCTTTACGGTGGAGCAATCAATTCTAGGGCAGTTTTACAGATAAGACAATCTCTCTTAGCATTTAACGATGCTGATTATGGCGGTGCAGTTTATCTGAAGGTTAACAATACCAATACCAACAACATCATTAAACTGAGTATGATACACAATACAACATTGGCATACAACAGAGCATATTGGGATACGTCAGCACTCTATATCAATAATACTTATGACAATAATGTATCTATCTCACACTCAACAATTACCAATAATGTACTAGAAGCAAATAGAGCGATTGGTGCAATAGGACACTATCTTGGAAATGTCTCTATAAAAAACTCTATTATCTCTCATAACAGTGACAATAACGATAGCACACTCTTAGACTGTAGTACGATAGACAGTACACATTTTCACAGTAATGGTCATAACATTATGTCAAAAAATGATTCACCCGGCCATGAATGCCCATTGAATGCGAAAGACATACTAACAACACAAAATCAACTCGCATCATTTCAAGATAATGGCGGTAATACTCAAACATTCTCTTTACTCCAAGGCTCAATAGCAGAAGATAATGCTACCTGTACCGATAATGAGGGAAATCGAGTCTATTTTGATCAACGAGGTTATCCAAGAAGTTCAACAACTTGCGATATAGGTGCGTATGAAAATGCGTCAACATCCATGATTAACAGTGCGTTAATTTTATATCTACTCAATTAAGGAGATACTTATGTCTTACACTAACAAACTACTCTCAGTGTTGCTTATGGCAGTTTTCACAGCTACCGTAGCATCGGCAAACTTCTACGTTATTCCCGTTAAGGTTAAGATGAAAAATCTTATACGTGTTGCAAAAAGCGGTGGGGATTTTAATGACCCTGTTAAAGCGATGGCATCTATACAAGGAGCTAATTACTCCAATCATTACGCTCTATATCTTGAAAATGATTTTAATCTTACTAGCCCTTTACATATAAAAGATTATGTTGATATATATGGAAACGGGCATACTCTTTACGGCAATATCAGTAGTTCTGATATTAACTCTTCAGCACTTATATATGGCGGTAATTATACTTTGATATATGATATGCATATTCATAACTATGGTCTAGGAGTTGATAAGACTACCGGTATATCATTTTCCGGAGTAAATGCACAACTTAGTAATGTATGGGTACATATAAGTGATGAAGGAACGAAAAACTACGGAATTCTCAACCAAAACAGTTCAGAAATAACAGTAAATCGATCTTACATAGTTGCAAGCGGCAAAATTACTAATGCTGTCGGTATAGAAAATATAAAATCCAAGCTTGAGCTTGACAATTCATCTATAAATATGACTACCAATGAGACAATATATACAACTAACATTACTATGATCAGTTTAAAAGATAGTGCATTTGCAACACTCTCTTTTACAAGTTTAGAATCAAATGGGGCCCAACAGGCGACAGGAATCTCAATGAATAGAAGTTTTGCTTCATTAGTACACTCTTCTATCAACTCCCATGGAAGTGTTGTCGCTATCGGTGCTTTCGTGGAAGATTATTCAGTATTAAATATTGACTCTTCAAATATATTCGGCTCAAATGCTACTTCTAGTTCAGCGATAATAAGCAGCAGTTCAGTCTATATCACTACCTATGGCTCTTTAATTAATGGTGATAGTGCTTCAATCACTTCAACATATGGCTCAAAATCAGTTTTTGTAAAGAGCAGTTTAATGGGTTCTATAAGTATTGACAACCCTACCGGTTCAACCGCAGTCTGTATAGACTCAACACTAAGTGGCAATGATTTAAATATCTCTTGCCAATAAATTTATATAAAAGGAGATATTGTGATATATCTTAACAGACTTTTCTCTGTAGTGTTTATAGTAGCTTTTACGGCTATCGTAGCATCGGCAAATTTTTTTGTTATTCCCGTTAAGGTTAAGATGAAAAATCTTATACGTGTTGCAAAAAGCGGTGGGGATTTTAATGACCCTGTTAAAGCGATGGAGTCTATACATGATACTTCTGACTCTAATCGATATGCACTCTATCTTGAGAATGATTTTAATCTTACTCGCCCTTTACATGTAAAAGATTATGTTGATATATATGGAAACAATCACGGGTTGATAGGTCACTTTGGTACATCTGATTTTAATCACCCATCTGCAGTTGTTTATGGCGGTGATTTTACACATATATATAATCTACAAATTGCTAATGAGGGCAATAACTCCCAAGGCTATAGTGTTGCACTCTTAAATGATAATGTTACCCTAAGCTTGGATAGCGTAAGAATTTTTGCCAAAAACGGCGATATCAATATAGGCATGTTAAACAAAAATAGTGCTAATGTTTCAGGTTCTACTGTTGTTATAAATCTAGCGCCATGTAGTGGAAATTGTTATGCTATTGACACTTCTGCCTCATCTAATCTTAGCTTATATAGGTATCAAATTGATTTGTATTCTACCGATACTATTTCAAGCTTGTATGGTATGAGAGTAAGCGGTTTATCCAAGGTGTATGCTAACAATGGTGCTATCACCGTAGATGGTGGTGGGGTAGCGTATGGCGTTGAGATGCAAGAGAGTGCTTTGTCTATGGCAAATTCACAACTTACAATCGATTCGGATAAGTGGTCATACGGTATCTATACCAATCTATCTATGCTAAATCTTGCATATTCAGTAGTTACTGCACAAAATGCAAGCTTAATCAATACAGCCTTTTACAATCAAGCATCAACATCCACTATGATAGATACACGACTGAGTGCTAGTGTATCTATTGATAGCAATATGAACTCCACGACACTCCTTACGTCAATCAACGTATCGGGAAGCATACTTAAAGATACCAATAATACCTATAATATCTGTGCGGGAGTAACTAACTATGTTAATTCATATGTATTTAATAGAGATTGCC
>WFND01000050.1 GCA_015484575.1 Helicobacteraceae bacterium | reverse complement strand
TTACCATCTACAGATACTTTTTTCTCTTTTATAAGCTCTTGAGCCTTATTTCGACTATCAACTAAACCTCTATCTACTAGATATGTATCCAATCTCAAAATCTATACTCAGTTATCATGTATATCGTGCTTTTCATCTTAACATCTCTCTCATCTGCTCTTCTGTTATAGTCGTAACGCCCAAGCTAAGAGCCTTATCGAACTTACTTCCGGCATCCTCTCCGTATATCACATAATCACTCTTTTTTGAAACGGAACTAGAGACTTTTGCACCTAAGTTCTCAAGCACTGTTTTAATTTTACCGCGTGGTTCACTCATAGAACCTGTTAAAACAACCGTTTTAGATTTAAACGGATTCTCCTCTGCCTCTTTTTTAAGCTCTGGTGCTTTGGGTTTTAGTATCTCTTGAAGCTCTGCAATACTTTCACGATTTACACGTATGAACTCTAGGAGTGATTCAGCCATCTCTTCACCGAAGCCGTCTATCTCAATGAGCTGCTCTTTTGTTACATCGCTTACATGTAAAGCAAACTTATCACACAGGGCTTTAGAGGCAACCTCTCCTATATGTTCAATAGATAGAGAATTTATAAAACGCCAACACTCACACCCTTTTGCATTTTCTATCGCATCTAAAAGATTTCTGCTCTTTTTCTCTTTAAAACCCTCTAGTGCCATCAGCTGTTGTAATGTTAAGAAGAAGAGGTCTTTTACACTTTTAACCAATCCTTCACTATAGAGAGTCTCTACTATCTTTTCACCTAAGCCGTCTATATTTAAGCACGGTTTTGAGGCAAAATATATTATCGAATTTACTACTCTTGCCTCACATTTTAAGTTTTGACACTTTATTAAAGCACCTTCATCCAAAAGCTCAGAGTCACATACGGGACAGTTTGTAACTCTCTTTATACTTTTTTGAGTTCCATCTCGCTCATGTACTAAGACTTTGACGATTTTAGGTATAACATCCCCGCTTCTTAAGATGATAACGCTATCACCGATACGTATATCCTTACGCTGTATCTCATCAAAGTTATGTAAAGTGGCACGTTCAACTACAACACCTTCTATGTGTGTAGGTTCGACTATCGCCACTGGTGTAATAACACCACTACGCCCTACTTGCATAATAATATCTTTTATCTTTGTTATCTTTTCGACTGCTGGAAATTTATATGCTACTGCCCAACGTGGATTTTTTACCGTATAGCCCATCTCATCTTGCGACTCTATAGAGTCTATCTTGATAACCATACCGTCTAACATCATATCAAAATACTCACGCTTGTCAATCATCTCTTGATAAAAGTCCTCTATCTGCAATACATCCTTTTCGCTCTCAATCTTACATGTAAGCCTCATAGGAGCAGGTCTAAAACCAAAAGAGTAGATATACTCCATACGCTCTGTTAAAGAGTCCTGCGTAAGTGAGTTTTCTCCTATGCCATAAGGCAAAAAGACAAGATTTCTTGAAGCTGTTATAGAGGAGTCTAGCTGTCTTAAAGAACCGGCTGCCGCATTTCTTGCATTTGCAAAAAGCTGTTCACCATGCTCTATTCTCTGCTCATTTATAGCTTCAAATTCATCTTTAAATATGACAACCTCGCCACGAATTTCTATAAGCTCCTTATGCTCTATTTTTAAAGGAATTGAACGTATCGTTTTGGCATTTTGCGTAATATCTTCACCGATACTGCCATCACCACGAGTTATTGCCTTAATCAAAACTCCATCTTTATAAATAAGATTTAAACTAGCACCATCATATTTCGGTTCACAATACAGAGTCATATTTTCACACAATTTGGAGGATTTTTCCACCCATTTTTTAAGCTGTTGAAAATCAAAAATATCTTCCAAAGACCACATACGAGAGAGATGTTTCTCTTTTTTAAATCCATCAGCAACAATCCCTCCGACTCTTTGAGTAGGAGAATCTACTCTTAGATATTTTGGATTTCTCTTTTCAAACTCTAAAACCTCGTGATAAAGTTTATCATATACCTCATCTGTTGTGATAGGATCATCCAACACATAGTAGTGATGTGCATAAAGGTTAAGTCTGTCTATTGCTTTATTGTATTCATTTTGTGTCATATGGCTCTTTGTTACATGTAAGATAAAAAATTTATGTATTTTAGCAAAGTTTATGCTAGACTTCTTTTAAACAAACAAGGATTGTCTAATGAAATACAGATTAATTATTCTATTTTTACTAATCTCACCTATGGCTTTTGCTAAACTTGTCGGACATGCTCAATTAACATCGGTACCTGTTAACTCAAACTATGCCATTATACAGTCTGAGATAAAAGCCAGTATGACATTTAGGCTAAATAAACATACAGGTGAAGTTTTAATAATGCTCGATAGTGGCAGGGGTCCATATTGGGAGAAGATAAGACGAGAGAAACATCCACAAGACGTCCGAGCAAGAGGTGGTGTCAATTATCAGATATTTACCTCAGGGCTTAATGCAGAGATGATTTTTCTGCTAAACGTAAACAGCGGAGCAACATGGCAGTTATCAGAAAACTCAAAATTGGGATATTTTTTTAAAGCTATCAGATAACATACATGAACTGCAAAATATGCGATAAAAAGGCACAGCACCACTTTGATACTCAGATGAAGTGGGATTTTTACTACTGTAAAGAGTGTCAATTTTTTTTTAAAGACCCCAAACATCACCTAGATGAAGAGAGAGAAAAAAAAGTATATGACAATCACAACAACACCATAGAAGCACCGGGATATGTTGAGATGTTTGACTCATTTATAAAAAATACTTTTGAGCCTTACTTGAAAGATATACAAAATGTTTTGGACTTTGGTTGCGGACCGGGTCCCGTACTATCAAACTTACTAAAAGAGAGAGGCTTACATGTAAGTATATACGATAAGTTCTATTTTCCAAAAAAAATATACAAAAACTACAAATACGACCTCATCACATCTACTGAAGTTTTAGAACATATAGATAGCCCTTTAGAGATATTTGACTTTTTTTATAAACATCTAAACAGCGGTTCTTATCTTGCAATAATGACACAATTCCACCCAAATACTCCAGATGATTTTTTCAAATGGTGGTACAGAAGAGACCCAACTCATATCTCTTTTTTCAGGCTTAAAACATTTAAAGTTTTGGCTAAAAAAACTGGTTTTGAAATAGTTAGCTGTGATGAGAAAAAGAGTATTTTGTTACGAAAATCAGAGCAAAAAAAATTGAATAATCACACTATATTAAACTTGAAACAGGCTTTGTTTATCTTGCTGCCATTATTGACTGGCATAGCAAAAAAATACTCTCATGGAAACTCTCAAATACTATGGATATGAGCTTAGTAAAAAGTGTTCTCAATGAAGCACTGGTACTCTATCCAACACCTGAAATATTCAACACAGATCAGGGGAGTCAATACACTTCAAAAGAGCATACAAATATCTTAAAGAAACATGGTATTCAAATTTCTATGGATGGTGCAGGACG
>WFND01000049.1 GCA_015484575.1 Helicobacteraceae bacterium | reverse complement strand
GTTAAAATCCCATCATCTTTTATCACTTTAGATATATCTGCAAAATATTCCAAACTCCATAAGCTGGGATTTGATGATGGTGAGAAAGCATCTTGATAAACTATATCAAATCTCTCTTTACATGTAAGCAGATACTCTCTAGCATCTCCCAATACAACCTTTACATGTAAGTTATCATCGATATACTCATTTTTTTCACTAATATCTTTAATAACAGGTAGAAAATCTTTAAACTCATCTGGATAGTCAAAGTCTTTTAAAGATGCTATAAGTTCAGTATCAAGTTCCGGTGAGATGATAGTAACTTTTTTGTAGATGGAATTTTTCTTAAGATAGTACAGTGTTGCCAAAGTGTTAAAACCCAAACCAAAACATATATCCAATATCTTTATCTCTCTTTTTTCGCTTACATGTAAGAGTGCAGGTATAACATGTTTATGCAAAGACTCATGCAAAGCACCATCACGAGTAGAGTGATAATGTTCATTATATTGACTACTATAGGCGGTAAATGTTCCATCATCGCTTAGAACTTTTTGTATCACTTTTTAACTCTTATTATGTTTTACTTAAGCGTATTATCTGTATATCCGCATTCATTCTTAAACGCATGAAGTAATCATTTAAAACCTGCTGTCTTCTCTCTTGCATTAGTGCAGCATTTATTTGGGCTTTTACTTTTTCAAATTCCATGGTACTTTTTTGAGATTTCTTTTTTACGTAAAAACTCATAAACAGACCGTTTGGAGATGGGATTATGGGGGTAAATCTATCAACGGGAGTGTTTGTTAGTATCTGTGCTATTTTTGGATTTAATTTTTTGTACGGTATATCTACGGATTCACTATGTACTTGAGGAGAGTAAAACATAGGGTTGTCTATCTTCTCTTGAAGATGGTTCTTATCAGCTGAACTATAGACGATAACCGAGAAATTTTCATAAAAGCTAAATTCTTCTTGATGTAGTTTATAGTAATCTTTTTCATCTTCTTGTGTGGGTTGACTCATCTTTGAAAATGCTATGGCACTAAATAGCTTCTGACTTAAAATCTTCTCTTTTACCTTCTGTTTCAGATCCTTTTCAGATAGTCCACGAGAACGTAACATGGCAGTATATAGCTGTGATACACTCATGTTGTTTTGAGCGGCCATATTTTTAATATCTTCATACACCTCTTGTGAGTCAACTTTGATATGACGCTCTTTTATCTCTTGTGCTTCAAGTTTTTTTCTTATCAGATTATCTACAACTTTATTTAGTGGTTGATTGCTTATGCTCATCTCTTGTTGTATATCATAAAGAGTTATAGGCTCTTTTTTTACCAAAATAGCTACACCGTCAATCATCTGTGCATAAGTAAAATTTACAAATAAGAGTAAAAATAGGGTTTTTATCATAATTATCTTTCTAGTTAAGTACAGCATTTTACTATAAGTACGATAAAATTCGATAATAGACTTATTTATATTTAGGAATTACCAATGATAACAACACGTTTTGCACCAAGTCCGACAGGATATCTACATATTGGAGGGCTTAGAACCGCACTTTTCTCTTATCTATGGGCGAAACACAATAGTGGAAAGTTTGTTTTACGCATAGAAGATACAGACAGAAGTAGAAACAATGAAGATGCCACAAAAGCAATTATAGAAGCTTTTAAGTGGGTGGGTTTAGAGCATGACGGAGAGATAACATATCAGTCAAAACGTGATGAGATATACAAAAAGTACATAGACCGACTCCTGCAAGAGGGCAGAGCATATAGATGTTATATGAGCAAAGATGAGCTAGATGCTATGCGTGAGGCACAGACTCAAGCAAAAGAGCGTCCTCGTTATGATGGCAGATACCGTGATTTTGATGGAATACCTCCGGAGGGTATTGAGCCTGTTATTCGCATAAAAGCACCTACAAGCGGAACTATAACGGTAGATGACGGTATTAAAGGCAAGATAGAGTTCAACGTGGATGACATCTTGGATGATTTTATAATCGCTCGTAGTGATGGAACTCCCACATACAATTTTGTTGTTGCGATAGATGATGCTTTGATGGGTATAAACAGTGTTATTCGTGGAGATGACCATCTATCAAATACTCCAAAACAGATTGTTGTATATGAGGCTTTGGGTTTTGCGTTGCCTAAATTTTATCATGTTCCTATGATACACAATGAAAATGGAAAAAAACTCTCAAAACGTGACGGTGCTACAGATGTTATGATGTACAAAGAGATGGGCTATCTTCCAGAAGCACTTTTAAACTTTCTAGTACGTTTGGGTTGGAGTCATGGAGACCAAGAGATATTCTCTTTTGATGAGATGTTAGCTCTTTTTAACCCAAAAGATATTAATAAATCGGCATCCATATACAATACCGAAAAGCTTGACTGGCTAAATGCTCACTATATTAAAAACAGCTCAAACGATACTTTGGCAAAACTGCTTGAAGATTATGACCTGTTACTAAGTTCTCATGATAAGAGAGAGATACTCCTAGATGCCATAAAAGATCGTAGTAAGACTTTGGTAGATATGGCTTCACAGATTAAAGAGATACTTGACACGCCTGACTCTTATGATGAAAAAGCTGTTAAAAAAGCGTTTAAAGGTGAAGCAAAAGATATTCTTAAAGATTTCAAACAGAAGATAGAGAGTTCACAAGAGCTACACCTGCCAAGTGATTATCATCATATGCTAGAGAGAGTTGTAGATGAGCGTGAGATAGGTTTTGGTAAGATAGGACAGCCTCTTCGTGTGGCACTTGTCGGTAAGATGGGCGGACCGGGTATAGATACTATCATGTCTGTTATAGGAAAAGACGAGACAGTTGCTAGAATAGATAATATTTTAGCTACTGTGTAAACCTTTACATGTAAGGGGCTTACATGTAAGAGTTTATATGGTACAAGAGAGCAGTTGGTTAACAGTTATTGCTATCTCTTTTATCTCTTGTTGCTCTTGTGAATCGAAGCTATCTATCTCTGCTTTGACTAGAGCAAAAGCCTCTTCATCATTTGCGACATAATTTTCAAATGCAAGTTTTGGTGTCTCATCTATACGTTGAAACTCTAAGATATTTTGTGTCAAATGAACCACTATAAACTCTACAAACTGCATAAGCTGACGTTTTAACTTTTTATCGCTGTTACTAGATGCGGCAATAGTATCTAGCGAGACTATAATATCCAAGATTTTAAACTCCTCCACAACTCTATAAAACAGCTCTGCTACATTTTCAAAACTGTGATGAGTCTCCTCTTTTATGATAATTGTAGAGATGGCAAAGCGTAAATACTCTAAATGGGTAAAGAAATAGTTAAAATCCTCATTATCAGGAAGATGAACAACAGGATATTTAGGGTTAATACGTTTTAACAAGGTGAAAAGTGGCTGTTTATAATCAAGAATATGTACGGCATCTATCTGTGAACTGTCAAGATATTTTACCATCCATCTTGTAGAGAAATTCAGAGTGTGTTCTATCTCGCAAAGAAGCTTATATTGTGTTTTTATATCCAAATTATAATCATTGCGATAAATTTCATGACGTATATCATTTGTTCCAAAGAGTTGATTGGAGATGAGATATGATTTTATCTTTACTAGAAATCGACTTTCACCTAATTTTTTATAATCACTTATAAATGTTGAGCCTTGTAGATTTATCAATATATCAGCTATAACAGTAGCAATAATCTCATTTTTAAGCGGATGCCCTTTAATCTCATGCTCATAGGCACTAATGAAAGATTTTGGAAAATATTTAAACAGATACTCTTGTGCAAAAGACTCTTTTGTAAACTCGCTTCTTAGCAAAAGCTCTTTGATAAATATCTTTGAGTATGAGAGCATAAAGCTTAGTATGGGTCTGACTATACGCCCTTTAGGTGTGATAATGGCTTTTATATTCTCGTTTTTTGGAATAAAAAAGTCACGTCTGTTAAAGGCAGTAACATTACTCTCTAAAATCTCAATAGTAGAGATAAAATTTGCAAGAAATTTCTTGCTTAACGCCTCATCTCGCGATATAGCAAGAGCTTGTGCGTAGTTGTTCCATAAAACCGTATTTACAACCTGTTCCGTTAAAGATTCTAACAGAGTTCTACTCTCTTGTGTGCTTAATATACCTTTTGAAACGATTGAGTTTATAAGTATTTTTAGATTAACCTCATGGTCGGACGTATTTACACCGGCAGCGTTGTCTATGCCATCAAGATTTATCTTACCTCCGGCAAGAGCGTACTCTATTCTCGCTCTTTGGGTAAATCCCAAATTACCGCCTTCACATACAACTTTAGCTTTCAAGTCTGAAGCATCAACTCTAACAGCTTCGTTTTGTTTATCTCCCAAGTCAAGATTGCTCTCATCTGAACTTTTAACATAAGTACCGACACCGCCGTTAAAAAGCATATCAACTTTCATACACAGCAGTTTTCGTGCAAGTTCTTCGCCAGAGAGTGATTTGGTTGAAATTTTAAGCATCTTTTTAATCTCATCACTAAGTTCAATAGACTTTTGTGAGCGTAAAAAGACTCCTCCACCTTTTGATATAAGAGAGTGTTCATAAGCACTCCAGCTACCATCTTTTGCCTTGAATAACCGCTCTCTCTCTTTAAATGAGACTAAAGGATCCGGATTGGGGTCTATAAAAATCTCTTTGTGCGAGATGGCTGCTAGTAGTTTAAAAGCGTCTGAGTAGAGCATACCGTTACCAAATACATCACCTTTCATAGAGCCGATACCTATAACGCTTATGTTGTCTTTGTGTATATCAATGCCCTCTTCTATAAAAAAGCGTTTAGTAGATACAAGAGCACCTTTTGCCGTAATACCAAGCTCTTTATGCCCAAAACCGTTACTTCCTCCACTTGCAAAAGCATCACCAAGCCAGAAACCTCTTTTGATTGCCACATCATTGGCTACATCACTCATAGAAGCAGTCCCCTTATCTGCTGCAACTACAAAATAGGCATCATCACCGTCATAAGCGATAATATCTGGATTTTTTACAATTTTAGACTCTTTCATATTATCCACCAAATCAAGCAGATTATCTATAAAATTTCTATATACCTTCTCAAAAAACTCTTTTGTTATCGCTGTTTTATCTTTATGGATAACAAATCCGCCTTTAGCTCCATCAGGAATAATAATAGAGTTCTTACCCTCTTGGGTTATCATTAACGATTTTATCTCTTGGCGATAATCTTCATAGCGTTCGCTCCAGCGAAGTCCGCCACGACTGATACGACTCATTCTAAGATGAAGTCCACTAAAATCCGGATGATATACAAATATCTCAAGATTTGGCTGCAGACCTTTGAGATTTTGAGAAAACTGCTCTGTATTTATCTTAAATGAGATAGCATCTTTATTTAAAAAGTAGTTAGTACGCAGCATTGACTCTAAAGAGGCTAGTGTAAGCTTCAGTATCTTATCATCAGTGATATTTGGTACAAGTTTTATCTCTTGATGTATAGCTTGAGATATTTTTTTGAGTTTATCTTGCCTGTTTTTTAATTTTGGATCAAACTTGGTAGTGAAGTAGTCTATAAAATATTTAGATAACTGATGATATGTTATGAGTGAATTTAAGATATTGTTGTAATTTATAGATATAACAGCTTGATTTACATACTCTATAAAAGAGCGAAGAAGGGTAATCTCTCTAGTAGATAAATTTTGCAGATATACGAGAGAGTATAGTTTACACTGTGAAAAATTTTTCTGCATAAGTGCATCGGATATTATCTTTTCAATATTATCTTTTGAAGCCGATAGTTTATCTTGATTTTGTATATCAAGATTAAAACGGTTTATGTATATAAGTTCATTTTCATTTTCAATATTGTAAGTAACTTCATCTATGACATTAAAACCAAAATCGTGAAGCAGAGGCGTTATCTTGGAGAGATATATCTGAGAAGTTGCAAAAATTCTAATAGAACTTGAGTTATCAGAGATGACAATCTGTGTAACAACCTTATCTTTCATGATTTTTTTTATCAAAGCTTTAGAGATAGTTAAATCTTCACTTGTTAAAAGCTGAGAGCAGATAGCATTTAATTCACTGTTGGTTGACATGTTTAAATCCTTATTTAGAAAGTTTCCAGAATTTTTTAAGGGCTAAAAGAGCCTTGTTATCAATATCATAGCTTATTAGCTGTAGATAATCAATTATATCTTCTCTCTTTATACCACTTTTTTGTGAAGCTCTGTCTAAAATGTAACGGGGTATCTTTATTTTTGATTTTAAGAACTCTCTTCTAATGTTCTTAAGACTCTTTTTACTGTTGTGAAAACATAAAAGTGCAAAAACAAAAGGTAGATTGAACTTTTCATTCCAATAAGCCGCCATATCAATAGCCTCTTTATTGCTGTGAAAATATTTCAAAGCATCATCTCCGATAAGAACACGACCATGCAGGTCTAAGATACGAGCTAAAGCATTTGAAGTAGCAGAAGCGGTATCATCTGTGTGTATAGTATCGGGAATGACTAAAACACTACGAACCGATTTTTTTGCAACAATTCCTAGGTAGATAAAGTTACGTTTTTGTGCTTTTATGCTAGAGATAAAAGCAGCATCAATGCGTCTAGCAGAAAAATCACTGTTTATCTTTGAAGGAACATCACGCTTATAGTGCATACTCTGTGAAAGCTGTGAACTCTGAATGTAACGTTTCATAAAGATGTGAAAAGGGAGAAGATTTATATAATCAATGCGTCCAAATATCAAAAAACAGACTCCTGTTAAATAAGTCATGTATTATACCTTATTTGTTATAATCTCTATAGGGTACCTCTAAAAACCCTAGTAAGCCTCAGAGGGAAAAAGAAGTATAAGATTTGACTTTTCTTTCTTTGAGTCATAGCCTAAGCTATGGCGATAAGAAAAAAAGGCGAAGATTATGCTTCTTTTTCCCTCCCCTAGGGCGATAGAGAGAAACACATACTCTGCGTTAGTTATTGACGCAATAGCTACGGCTATTACTTACAATAACTGCCTTGATTATGAATTTCTCTCTATCGCTGAGGCTTACTAGGGTTTTTAG
>WFND01000048.1 GCA_015484575.1 Helicobacteraceae bacterium | reverse complement strand
TGATTAGCAATATCGCTTATAGATACAGCTTGTGGCAAATTTGAGTAATCTGGTAAAAATGCTAGAACAGTTATAGCAAGTAGTGCGGAAAAAAATATAAATTTAACAAACGTTCTAGTTTTTCATCGCCTTGATAAAAGATTCATAAATATGTTCTAGTTCTATATCTTGTTCTAACACTTCATTGTTGTCTTGGCGTATGATATGCTCTAAAACAGCTACACGTTTCATCAGGTATTCAAACAGCTCTTTGTTAATATCTGGAAGTTTGTTGTGTGAGTGTGGATCTTTGTCACGACCTTTTTCTATAACATGAGCAGGTATGCCAACGGCAGTAGAGTTGTCTGGGACATCACGAACTACAACAGAGTTTGCACCAATCTTTGCCTCTTCTCCGATAACTATATTTCCGAGAATCTTAGCTCCACCGCCTATAACAGCTCCACGTCTTATGGTCGGGTGGCGTTTAATTCCTCTATCTAAACTAACTCCACCTAATGTCACACCTTGATAGATAAGTACATCATCTTCTATAACGCAGGTTTCTCCAATAACAACACCGACACCGTGGTCTATAAATACACGTCTTCCTATCTTAGCACCGGGATGCAGGTCGATACCTGTAAAGAGTTGATTAAATCCCATAAGAACTCTAGCTATCGTATTAAAACCTCTTGTGTGAAGACGATGAGCTATTCTGTGCCAAAAAAGAGCCCATACGCCGGGATAATTAAAGATAAACTCAAATCTTGAGCGTATAGCAGGGTCATGTCTGTAAACATTGTCAAAATCTTCTCTAATTTGAGCAAACATATCTGAATCTTATCCTTTAATTTGTAGTTCTTAGGTAGCTATTTTGATTTAAATACTCTTTTAACTGTCGAAGTGTATCACTTTTTTCTTTTTTTGTGATAAAAGCACTGTCTTCAAGTTTGGTTTCAAGTTGCTTTAATATTTCATCACTATCGTAGCCCACGGATTCTATTACATGTAAAAGATTTGGTGATTCATTAAGTATATCTATCTTATATCCGTCATTAGTGATAGTAATACCGGCTTCATTTGGTTTTACAAATAGATTGTGTTGCATAGACAGTGTCTCTTGGTAAGCTCCTATATTGAAAAAGGCTAAAAAATACTCCTCACTTTCTATATCTATATCATGCAGATATAAAGGAGTATTACTGTTAAATGCCATCTCTCCGTCACTATCACAGGTAATATCCCATAAACTAGCAGGACGAAGTGTTTTTTTGGAGTTTAGATAGTGTAGAGGCATGACAGGAAAATTCTGTTTTAATCCCCAATAATCCGGGATACTTTGAAAAAATGAGCAGTTTAAAAGGTATCTCTCTTGATGTCTGTTTTGTAGTCTTTTAAATTCTAAATTTGGCTCATTGGCAGATAATATAAGTGTACTTTTTATAATCTGATGAGCCAGTATCTCTGCATTTGAGCGGTCTTGTATATCTATATATCCCAAATCAAAAAGTGTGAAAAGTGACTCTAAATGATCTAGTGCATCGTGCATGTACTCTATACAGTTTGTGGAGTTTATCAACTTTTCAAGTTCGCAAAGCTCTTCGATTAAAGGGGGATTTTTCTCTTTTAGTTTAAGATGTTCTTTTTTGTAATCTTGTGAAAAAAGTTCAAGAACGGGAGTAACTAAAACAGCATGCTGTGCAACAATAAAACGTCCTGATTCCGTGTATATATCCGGATGTTGTACATTTTTACTATTCATGATTTCACCGATTAAAAAAACAACATCATTGCTAAACTCTTCAAGTGAGTAGTTTCTGATACGTGAACTGTTATGTTGTGCATACTCTACTGCTAAACCACCACCTATATTTATGGCACTTAATCTATTGGCTCCGAGTTTTTTCACTTCTGCATATATATTTGCCGCTTCACGAAGTGCTTTTTTAAGAGGTGAAATCTCTTGCATTTGAGAGCCTATATGAAAATGAATCATATTTAAGTTAGTAAGAAGCTTGTTCTCTTCTAGTATCTCAACAGCTTCTAAAATTTCAGTAGCACTTAATCCAAATTTTGCATCCATTCCACCACTTTTTGCCCAAGTACCGCCACCGACACTGTGAAGTCTGACTCGGATTCCTATCTTGGGTACTTTTAGGTGAGATTTGTGTGCCACCTCCATAATCCATACAAGCTCACCAAGTCCTTCTATGGTTAAAGTTATGTTATGTCCCATCTGTGAGGCTATAAATCCCATAGCAATCATCTCATGGTCTTTAAAACCGTTTACTGTGATAGGTGAGCCGATAGGAGTTTGTGACATAGCTAAGAGAA
Source organism: Helicobacteraceae bacterium (assembly GCA_015484575.1). GTDB lineage: Bacteria > Campylobacterota > Campylobacteria > Campylobacterales > Sulfurimonadaceae > S010-53. The sequence goes on along the minus strand of WFND01000048.1, from coordinate 7,186 downwards.
GCTCTGCTTTTGAACCGGCTTCTAAACCGTAGTTTAGACCTTTTGCATACTTCATCATGGGTTTTATAACATTGGCATACTGATTTACTTTTAGAGGAAAAACAGCTTTAAATTTACCTTTATAGCTATTTTCTTTGATAGCACGATTGAAGTTTTTATAAACTTTTTCAATCTGTTTTTCGATTATATGAGAAAATCTCAACGTTACGGGACCACGGATGTTTTTATCTCTTATCTCTTTGGTTATCTTAAGAAGAGAGGGACAACTTTTGTAATTGATTTTAACAACTCCATCTTCTATGAAAAAGTTATCATCCCCCCATATATCTATGCCGTACATGTAAAGACTACTATATGTGCAACTTATGATGAAAGTATTTATCAATATTGAAAAATATTTCACCAGATTGGTTTTTGTATGTAAGTTGTGAGCGATTTAGTTCGTTTATGCTTTTATTTCCCATGACGGCTAAGACCGTTTTTATGCCGTGTATAAGATTTTTATGATAGTTTGCTATCTCATGAGCCTGTTTTACAACTAGATATGAGGCACGTTTTTTCGGATCTTGTGTTGCCATTCCTACAGGACATACATGTGAGCCAAAACCAGAACACATTCTAGCTCTGATACAGCCTCCGCTCATCATAAAACCTCTAGCGATACCGACTCCATCTGCACCAAGAGCCAACATGATAGCAACATCATCAGGAGTTAAAATTTTACCACTTAGTATTATCTTAATATCATCACGCAGATTGTGCTTTTTTAAGGCACTGTCTAGGACAAAAAGAGCATTTGCGGTTGTAAGTCCAACTGATTCCATAAGTTCTAACGGAGCGGTTGCACTTCCACCTTCACCGCTATCAACAGTGATAAAATCAGGAATACTCTTACCGGCAGTTTTGCGTTTAACCATCTCTTTTAGTAAATTATCATTTGCATGAGCATCAGAGATAACTATCTTTAAGCCGACAGGTTTTTTTGAAAGTTCTTGAAGCTGTGAGATGAAATCAAGAAGCTCTTCATCTGTATGAGCGTATGGAAAGCGGTTCGGTGAGAAGAGATCTTTTCCCTCTTCAACACCACGATAATAGGCAATATCTGCATTTACTTTTGCACCGGCTAACTTACCGCCTGTCTGCTTTGCACCCTGTGCAATCTTAATCTCAGTCATTTTACAAAATTTCATAACTTTTTGATAACGCTCCGGATTGAAATCACCCTCTGCATCACGAACACCGTAAAGACCTGAACTCATCTGAAAAATCATATCCGGTATATCTGAGGGTACCTCTTTTGGAAAACTCTGTAGCGGTGCATTCCAGTTTATTCTAAAAAGTATATGTGTTACAGGGTCGTATATATAGGTATTTTCCGTCTTTTTATTTAGCAGAAGTTTTCTATAGGCTTTTATGGCTAAAGAGCGGTTAAAAAAGAAGGCGACTATCTTAAAAGCCAATTCGGCATGAGGTCTGCTCTCAACCGTTTCAAGATAATCGCAATTTTTCAAATCCGGTTTGTGTGTATAGAGATGATTTGAAGTCAGTCCTCCCTCTCCCGTATTTACTGTAAACTTAGAGAGTGTAGCACCCAAAGAAAAAGCACGTACAGCTTCAGGTGAAAGAGCACCGTCACTCATGGCAGAACGGATTATTGGAGATGGAGCAACAAAAGGAATCTCTCTATTTTTCCCAAATGTCACACTAAAATCATCACTGACTTCATCATCATTGAGTACATGAGAGGAGTGTTTTAGAACAAAACGAGAGCCTGAAAACGGCTGAGCTACAGAAAAAGATTTGTAATTTGGTACATCTTTTGCGGCTTTATAGACCCAATCCACCTTGTCTCTTGACTCATAAAAAGTCTCTTCGGCAAAGTATTGACGCATAGGCTCTCTAAGTGCCTCAAAAAGATAACGCATACGACCTATAACAGGATAGTTGATAAGAAGTTGATGTTTTCGTTGAACGTATTTGTCATATACGAACAGTAAAAATATAATAGTAAAAATAGATAGTAGAATTATCTCCATAAAATCTATAAAAAAGTTTAAAATTTCTTGCATGTTAATTCCTGAAATTTATCTAATGAGATGATCTTTTCGCTTCTTTTATCTAAGTCTTTTATCCATATTGTTCCATCTTTAAGCTCATTTTCTCCGATAACAGCACAGTATCTGGCATTTACTCTATCAGCACCTTTTAGGTGTGCTTTTAGAGATTTTGCAGAGTATTCTATTATCACTTTTTCACTTGAGCGTCTGCTTTGAGCTGCTTTCATGGTTGTACTTAAGGCGTTATCGTCCATAGCACCAAAATAGTAGCCTTCTCGTCTGCTTTGGGGCATAATTATAAGTTCTAACAGACGTTCTATACCGATAGCAAAACCTACAGCCGGAGTCTCTTTTCCATCTAAAAACTCGACAAGTCTGTCATATCTTCCACCACCGGCTATTGCACTTTGAGAGCCTATCTCTGTGCTTACAAATTCAAATGCACTTTTAGAGTAGTAGTCTAGTCCACGAACAAGGTGTGTATCTATCTCATAAGCTATTTTATTCTCATCTAACAGCTTTAAGAGAGTATCAAAATCACTTTTACAAGAGTCACACAGGTTGTTAAAAAGTTTTGGAGCTTGAGCATATAGAGTTTGGCAAGACTCATTTTTACAATCAAGTACACGTATAGGATTTGTCTCTTTTCTACGCTGACAGTCAGAGCATATTTCGTTTACATGTAAGTCTAAAAATTTTACTAAATTTTCACGATACTCAGGCATACAGTTTTGGTCACCGAGTGAGTTTAGTTTAAGAGTATATCCTATCTTAAGAGCATTAAATATATCACTAATCATCATAATCATAGAAGCATCTTCAAAAACACTCTTAACGCCAAAACTCTCAACACCAAACTGATGAAACTCTCTCAATCGACCTTTTTGCGGTCTCTCATAGCGAAACATAGGTCCATGATAGAAAAAGCGGTGAATACCACCTTTTTTATCTAGTTTGTTCTGTATGAAAGCACGAACAACACCGGCTGTTCCCTCCGGTCTTAAACAGACATCATTACCGCCTTTGTCTGTAAATTGGTACATCTCTTTGCCGACTATATCACTTGACTCACCGACAGAGCGTTTAAATAGTGCCGTCTCTTCAAGCAGAGGTGTCTCTATGTAGTGAAATCCATATCTACGAGCAATTTTACTAGCGGTATCTATAAAATACTCAAACCTCTCATAATCTTGTGATAAAATATCATTCATACCACGTAATGAACGAATCATGACTCTCCTTTTATTTGCAAATAATTACTTTTTTATCATCTCTTTTTTCTAAAACGATTTTCTCCGCTCTTGTCTCTGGAGTTATAGAGTACTCTTGAGCAGTTTTTGTATCAACAAAGGTGACTTGTGTATGACCGTCATATACCCCTTTGTATATAACTTCGGCGTGTATATCGGCATCATACAATTTTTGAAGTTCGTTTTTAAGATTTTCTATCTCTTGCTCTTTTTGTGTAATATCTTTTAGCTGTTCATTTAATATTTGTGCCTCTTTTTTGTACCGCTTGATACGGATAACATCCGCTTTCATAGGTGCTTTACCGGCTTTTGTAGCCATAACGACTTTTTTCTGAAAAGTTTTAATTCTTGGTAGCAACTTCTCATGTGTTGTATGCCTTTTTGTATATTCTAGCTGATGCTCTTTGAAATTTTTTTCTAAAACTTTAAGTTCATCTTTAATGCTAAGTATCTTTTCATGATATGTATCTATCTTGTTTGGGTCTATGATTAGTTTATTGTGTGTGCCGAATATCGAACGTATCTCTATGCTTTCTGAAGCTATTATCGTTGTATTTGATATAAGCTCATCAACGATAACTCTGTGAGCAATTATCTCACCGCCAAGCATCTTCTTTACATATACCTCATCGGCAATAACGCTTCCTGTCTCTAATATATCTATGTTTGCACTCTTTGCTTTTAATCTACCTCTGTGTAGTTTGACATTGGCATGTTCTACGGCTTCAAGTTGACTGTTTTTGTGCGTCTGTTCCCCTACGCTTAGCTCATTTGCTTTTACTCTAACATTTGAACCTATAGTCCCTTGTACATTTAGCTCTTTTACATCTATATTTACACCAGAACTTATGGAGTCTTCGTGGCTCTGTTTGCCTTTGATATTTACGACTATATCTTTATCTTCTCCCGGGTCTATAGAACCTGTACTTTTAAAAGAGGCGGATTTTATCGAAACTTCATTTGAGATGCTTATCTCTCCTTTTTTATTTTGGACGTAACCGGCAATTTTTGCAAAGTATTTGATACTGTTTGAGTCTTCTTTTTCTATTACGGTGCTTTTATCCGCTTTTATGAATGTTGCATATTTGGTGCCGGGTTCTCTCACCTGCAAGGCTTTGCCATCGCAGGATCTGCCGTTTTTTCCTCTTTGAGGTTTGATATATTCTACTATCAACTCATTGGCATCAACTCCATCAATCATCTTATTGTCACTTCTATCTTTTTTATCGTAGTGGTAGATGAGTGTATCGTGTATAGGTGCAACAGGACCGGGTGAGAGACCGATTATGAGTCGTTGTTGCTGTTTTAGCGGCTCCTCACAGGTTGTATTTTCTACAAGTTTAGAGATGTCGTCATCCAAAGAGGATTCAAACAGACCTATATATAGCCCAGCTTTTAATTTTTTTCTATATATCTCATCTTTTATCAGTTTTTTAATATCAGATGCACATGGGAAGATATTTTCAGGATTAATGATAGCTATAATTTTGCTCTTTGTCTTGTTTGCAGTCAATTTAAGATCTAGCTTTAAGGGAAGATAATCTTTATCGTAAGGTCTGAGCCGTATCTCATACTCTTGTCGCAGTTCAAGTAAGGGTGAGCGAATCATTTTTTCATCAAAGAGATGTTCTAGTTGTGTATCTAAAAGTGTCCACTCTTTTAGTTTTGGAGTTCTGTAAAATGTTTGAAATGACAAAAGATCAAAATCTATCTGCTGAGGTTTTAATTTTCTATCTTTTGCGGCTTGTAATATACTCTTGTTTATATTTGTAGATGTTTTGGTGACAGGTGTAAATTTACTCATTTAAACTCTCTATAATCTCTTTTGAAATACTCTTTATATCTTTTTTTGCATCTATAACTACCAGTTTTATATTGAGAACTTTTGCAGCTGTTTTTAGAGCTTTTTGAATTTTTAGCAGATACTCAACTCCTCTTAACTCAATCTCATCAAGCTCTTTTTGTGAAAGTCTGTATTGAAGCTCTTTGTCTGTAAGTTCAAGTAAGAAAACCTTATCTGGATATATACCGTCCGTTGCAAAATCATTTAGCTGTAAAATCTCATCTAAGGATATATTCTCTTTTACCATAGCGTATGCTATACCGGATATAACACTGCGGTCAGAGATAATCATTTTATCTATATTTGGTTTTATTACACGCTGTACATGCTCTGCTCTATCTGCTAAAAATAGTAAAAATTCAGCTTTTGAACTTTTTATGTCGCTATTTAAAACGATATTACGAATCTCAATACCTATATCGGTTGCACCCGGCTCTTTAGTGATAATGCTATCGTTAAATTTTTCTTTTAGCAGGGCTATCTGAGTGCTTTTTCCAGCAGTATCGATACCTTCTATCGCAATATACATATAAAACCTCAAAATTTATATTAAGTATGTAATAATACTGAAAATTTTTTAAGGTTAGCATGATAAAAGAGTTAACAAGCGGTGATATTCAGACTCAATTACGCTCTTTGGCTGTTCCGGCTACGGTTGGCTATCTGTTTCATACGCTTTATAATGTAACAGACACCTATTTTGCAGGTGTTATCTCTACTGAGGCTTTAGCCGCACTATCTATCTCTTTTCCTGTATTTTTTCTGCTTCTTGGTGTCAGCATAGGAATGAGTGAAGGTTTGACGGCTATTGTTGCAAACACTTTGGGTGAAGGCAGTAGGGAAAAAGCTGTTATAATGAGTAAAAATGCCCTTATTTTCTCTTGTATTATCTCGTTGATTGTTATCACAATAGGTCTTTTAAGCTCAAAATATTTGATGCTTTTGATGGGTGCGGAAGATAGTTATTTGCAAGATGCACTCTCTTATGTTGATATTATCATACTTGGCAGTGGATTTGTTACTGTCGGAATGTTTATAAACTCCATATTAAATGCACAAGGAGATATGATCTCATATAGAAATATCTTGATAATATCTTTTGTGTTGAACATAGCTTTTGATTATATTTTTGTGCATTTGGGTTATGGTGTAAAAGGGATAGGCTACGCCACTGTGCTTACTGAAGCCATAACTATGTTTTATCTGTTTTATCGCTTGAAAAGAACACCTCTTTTAGCTAGTGGATTTAGTTTTGAGGGCAGTTTTTACGTACGGGTAATAAAGCAGGGTATCCCACCTACGGCAAATATGATATTTATGGCTCTTGGCGTATTTATTGTGACTTATTATGCTAGTGCTTTTGGAAAAGAGATTGTTGCGATGCTCGGTATAGGTATGCGAATAGAGCAGTTGGCTATTATGCCGATAGTGGGTATCAATGTAGCTGTTTTAGCTATGGTGTCTCAAAACAGTGGTGCTAAAAAGTACGATAGAATTCGTAAAATCATAAAAATAGCTCTATTGGATTCTCTATATATCTGTATTGTGGCGTTTGTAATTTTAAATATCTTCTCAGCAGAGCTGATGGCATTTTTTAGTGAAGATATTAAGGTTATAAAAGAGGGTGTAATATTTTTACATGTAGAAGCTTGGATAATATTTGCTTTTGCAGTAATATTTATCTATGTAGCACTGTTGCAGGGGATAGAAAAACCTAAATTTATCTTTTATCTTAGTATAATAAGGCAGATTATTTTGCCTGTTATACTGCTAGAGATTATCACTTATTACAGCGACAATATATTATATGTCTGGTTAGCCATAGCTTTTAGTGTGATTATGGGTGCTTTGGTTGTCTGGCGATATAGCGAAAACGAGTTAAATAAGGGTACCTCTAAAAACCCTAGTAAGCCTCAGAGGGAAAAAGAAGTATAAGATTTGACTTTTCTTTCTTTGAGTCATAGCCTAAGCTATGGCGATAAGAAAAAAAGGCGAAGATTATGCTTCTTTTTCCCTCCCGTAGGGCGATAGAGAGA
>WFND01000047.1 GCA_015484575.1 Helicobacteraceae bacterium | reverse complement strand
GTGGTAAAAAAGTGTTGAATAAAAAGTATGCACAAATGATTTTCCACCCATATAAATATATGCAAAATAGACTCGATAACATAGTTAAGAATTACTCAAAAAATAATCATAATACTGGAATCTGGCTTCTTGTAAATAAGAACAATCATCAGTATAAAACCGTAAGCGGTCTGAGAAATAGAACAGACAAAAGAGCTGTAAAAGAAGATGATCTCTTTGAGATAGGAAGTGCTAGTAAGCTTTTTATAGGTGTTAGTATCTTTCAACTTTTAGAAGAGGGAAAAATATCTCTTGATACAAAAATCAGAAATTTTTATCCTCAAGGAGAGATTCAAAAACTTGCTAATTTTAATGGTAAAAATTACTGGAATGATATAACGGTAGGAATGCTTTTAAATCATACAAGTGGTTTTATAGATTATCTCAATGTTTATGGTGATGATACTCAAGCTATTGAACACTTTGGTGGAAAAGAGAAACATTATACATTTAAAGAGCTAATTCATCAGGCGGTGAGTTTTGGCGATGCAAACTTTAAGCCGGGAACAGATTTTAAGTACTGCAATACAGGCTATATTATCTTAGGCGATATTATCTCAAAAGTTACACATAGTGATTGGCATGAGTATGTGCAAAAAAATATTTTTGATACTTTAGATATGAAACATACCTATTTTTCTTCTCAAATATCATCAAAACTTCGTGCAAGTATGCCTCAAGGGTACTCTTTTGGTAAAGCAACATTTATGCCTCCTTCATTAGCTAGAAGTGCTGGTGAGGTTATATCTTCATTAGAAGATCTAGCTACTTTTATAACTGCTTGGTCAGAGGGTAAACTCTATAAAGATGCCAACACAGTAAAACTACAGCAAAATTTAGGCTTTCACTTTATGGATAAAAGTATAAAAAACATCAAGTATGGCTATGCTTTGATGAAAATAGATGATTTTTATGGACATGGAGGGCAAACTTTTGGTTTTGAATCTTTTGTGGCAATAAATCCTCAAACCGGTGATGTTTATGTTGTTGGAACAGATGATGCACAGGTTCATAGTATGGATCTGTTTATGCAAGCAGCAGGTATTGAGATACAAAAAGTTACAGATCCAAAGATTGCAACATACGAGTGTCAAAAGATAAATGATTTTCTAAAACAATTTGACCTTTCAACGCAGATATACCATCAAAAGATTACAAGTTTCTCTCAGGTTTTGCAAAGTAAGAGAGCAACACAAGAAGAGAAAAAGATTGCACTTGATTCTTTGAAAAATCTCAATGCTACAACAGCGAATCGTCAAAACAACTCACAATATCCAAAAACTTATGAACTACTTAAAAAATCAGTAGAAGTTAGTTGTGGCAAGTTCTTAAAAGAGCAGAAACATAGTTTAACGACGGCTACACAGCTAAGCATAGAGTTTAATAATATTTTAGCCAAAACATTGAAAGATTCTTTGTCTATATCAAAAATAAAATAGGAATAATTTTCATTCTTTTTAATTGTTCTCGTTTTAAATAGATGTATCACAGATAATAACTCAATGTTTCATTTGAAATTTTGGTACAATGTCGCAAAAATATTAAGGATTAAGTTGAAAAAAATACTATTTTTATCCATAGCAACTGCTCTTGTTGCCAATGTTGTTCCCCATGATGAAGCATACTATACAAAAAAAGTACGCAATACAGAGCTTATCTATACAGAACAAAATATTCCATTTGCTACTCAAGCAGCAGAAGTTGAGATGCTTTTGCAACCTCTGTATGAAGATAAATTTGGTTATAAAATGGATGAAACTTTACATGTAGGCTTGACTTCTGAGTATAATCAGGTAGCAAACGGTTTCTCAACACAGTCTCCAAACAATCGGCAGATTAACTATATAGGTGGGGCTATTATGGTTGATTATTTTAGTTCTACATCTTGGTTGAATACTCTGCTATATCATGAAACAACACACAACTATCAACTTAATGCAAAAGATAACATTATCTCCTCTTCTTTACATACAGTTCTTAGAAATGGTGTTTTTTTTATTCCTTGGTTTACTATCCCAAATATGGTTGAAAGCTCTTTTTTACTAGAAGGAAACGCAGTCTTAAACGAATCTTGGCATGGAAACGGTGGAAGACTTTATAGTGGACGTTTTAAGATAGCAACACTTATGCAGGCAAAAGCAGGGTATCTAACTCCAGCACGTGTTTACAATGATAACTTCTTCTTTTTATATGGCACACATTTTTATACCTTAGGTGGATTTTATCAAAAATATTTAGCTAAAAATTACGGTTTAAAAAAGACAAACTCATATTGGAGAGAGCATTCACAAGACTGGTACTGGCCGTTTTTTACAAATAACTCTATGCAACGTGCCATAGGAGTTGATTTTGAGAGCTCATTTGACACATGGCGTAAAGAGATGGAGAGTGAGGCTGAAAATGTGACTCTTACAGATGGAGAACCCATCGCAACTAGCCAATATTTTTACCCTTTAAACGGTGATAAAGATGAGATATATTTTATCATCAATGAAAATGCGAGAACGCAACCTGATTTGGTCGTATATGATAAAAACAGCTCAAAAACGACTAAGGATTCAGACTCTTGGTTGGCTGGAAAAGTTATAAAAGTATCTAAAAACAGCTATATGACACAGGCTAGTTCTCACACTTCGCCTTGGCGTATATATGAAGGTCTTTATGATGATGATGCTCTTATTTTAGAGCAGAGCAAGGGCAAAATTATTCAAGGCTATCTAAGTGATGGACGTAGTGTATATTTTGATGTTGCTAAGTCGTATGATCAGCCACAACTCTATATCGGCAGCAAATTTTATGATGTGGTAAACTCTTCTGTTTATATTGATGCAGATGATATATACTACTTTAAACAAAAAGGCAAAAAGAGAACACTCTACAAAAATAGAGAGCCTCTATTCTCTTTGAGTGGATATTATAGTTATGTCAGCGGAGTTGACTCTAAAGGAGATGTGTATTTTATAGCAAATACAAAATACGGCTCGGGACTCTTCTGCTATAAAGATAAAAAGTTTAAACGTGTCAGTAGTGCAGATACGATAATAGATGCTCGTCTGATAGATGATAAAACAGCTCTTGTGGCAACTATGGGAAGTGATGAGTTTACTTATGAGAAGATAGCTCTTGAAGATATAGATGAAGCTCCTTATGAAGAAGTTTTGTTTGTTGAAAATGAGCCTTACTACCGTAAAGCAGATATATCCATTCATCATAAAGAGATACCTAAAATAGACAAAGAAGACAACTACTACTCATTTTTAAATATGAACTACAGCAGTACAAATTTTGCGATGGCAAATTCAGATGATGCAGGTCTGCTTTTTAATGCAAGTGTTAATTTCGCAGATCCTTTAATGCAAAATTCTCTATCTGTTTTTGCTATGAAAAATGCAGATGAGTATATCTTAGGCGGTGCTAGTTATAGTAATAGCCAATATTTTTTACAATACTCACTCTCTGCCTATGGTATTATTGACAGACCTGATGTAAACTCTAGCGTAGATACAAGTGATGAGAGAGATTTCGGTATAACGGCAAATGCTACATTGCCGTTTATCAATGCCGGTAAATACAATGCAAGTTTAATAGGAAGCTACTATCAAGATTATGAGAGTAATTCAAGAACACCTATCTCTTTATCGCTGAGCATGTTAAGAGCAGAGCAGTATGGTGTCAGTATGTATCCATACTCTTTTTACTCTATAAAACCATATTTTTCAGTAGATAGAGATGATAATGCGTATGGCGGCAGTGCTAAATTTTCTCACAATATTGGAGCAGAGTGGTACATCTCTGCCAAAGCCCAATATTCACAAAGTGATGCTAAAAGTGCAGTAGATAGTCGAGGTATTAAGATTTCAAAATCACTTATCTCAAAACTTACCGACAGTGATCCTACAACAATAGTTATGGAGAGTTTAAAAGATACATCTTATGCAAAAAGTGCAACAGATGCAGGTGTAACACTAAGAAGCGTGTTTAATTTATCTGCATACTTCTTTACATTTCCAATATCTCTACGAAGAGAGTCGATATTTGCCACATATAACTATTTTGGCTTAGAGTCATTTGCTAGTAGTGATATAGTAGATATAAATGAAGCACAGGCGGGTATAATTTTTGATACTTTATGGTTTAATGCTTTGGCAATTCCTGTATCAATGAAGTATATCTATAATGATAATTCTGATATAGCCGATGAAAGTAGTTTTAAAGTATCGTTAGGTTTTGCATTTTAAATATATTTTAGCTAATTTAAGGTAAAATGTAGGCAATTCATTTAAGGTCTATATTATACTTAAAATTAGCGACTCAATCCGAAACCTAGATGAGGGTGATATCGGAGATAATCTTCTCTACTATGATTACAATATAAAACATCTTTTAGGACTTATTAAAAAAAATATGCCTGAAGATGACCCGCATTTTTTAAGTACCTACCGCTCGTTTGAAGGTGAGGTTTTTGAAAACTATGTGTATGAAAAACTACTTCGCTATGTTTTAAATCATGATGAGATAGAGACTTTTTTATTAAAAGGTCCTCACAATAACAGATTAAAAGCTCTGCCAAACACTCTCTCCATAAATGCAAAAGGTCAGATAGTCTATCGAAACCGCTCTAAAGAGATAGGTGAGTTTGACGGTATAATTGTTACTAAAACAGAGCTGTATTTTATAGAGATGACTCTGGTTAAATCTGTGACAAATTTAAAAAGAAGACTACGAAAAAAACGGGCTCTGCTACAGACTATTTTTCCACAATATGATATAAAAGCTATGATTATTTTAAATGATGGAGCTACGGGGATAAAACATCTGCCGGATTACTGTGTAGTCTGGGTAACAAAACCTTATGACGCAAGTCATGTTTTAAAGTACCTAATCAGTAAAGATAAGCCAAAACTAAAGCCCTTTGAGTATATAAAAGATGGACGTTTAGGCTCAACAGACAGACTAAAGATAAGCAATTTTAACTATTACGGCTCTTTAAGTTGGATATATAAGAAATTAAGAGCAGGAAAACATCTGCTAAATATGAGATTTTTAAACTCTGTGACGGTTACTAGATATGTTGATCTGTTTACAAAGATATATATCGGTTATATGAACGGAGACGAATTTAAAAATATGTTAGGAGATTTTGATGGTGAGATTAGTCAAAAAGTTATCGTTTCATTAGAAAAAGAGCATACAGGGGAGCTTTTACTAACATATTTTATGCCTCATACTAGAAAAAATCTTGATAAGGTAAGTATCTCGGAAAATGGAATAAAAGTTGTTAAAAAAGACCCTTTTGGTATCTCTGTTACAGAAGTGGCACATATGTCAAAACAGATGAGCGAAGATGAAGCACTTAGTATAAAAAATATAAATCTAATACAGAAACTTTTAGATACACATAAAAAGGATATATAAAATGGGTAGAGCGTTTGAGTATAGAAAAGCTGCAAAAATGAAGCGTTGGGGAAATATGTCGAAAATATTTCCTAAACTTGGAAAAGTTATCACTATGGCTGCAAAAGAGGGTGGCGGTGATCCGGATATGAATCCAAAACTTCGTACAGCTATACTAAATGCCAAGGCTGAAAATATGCCTAAAGATAACATAGATGCCGCTATAAAAAGAGCAACAGCTAAAGATTTAAAAGATATGCTAGAGGTAAACTTTGAGGGAAAAGCTCCTCATGGTGCACTGCTTTATGTAGAGACAGCCACCGATAACAACACAAGAACGGTAGCAAATGTAAAAAATATTATAAATAAAAACGGCGGAGAGATGCTTAATTCAGGCTCTTTGGATTTTATGTTCTCAAGAAAAGCTATTTTTGAGTTTGTAAAAACTGATAATATGGATATAGAAGAGTTAGAACTAGAATTAATTGATGCAGGTCTTGAAGAGATAGAAGAGGAAGATGGTGTCATACTTGTCACAGCCGATTATACAGACTTTGGAAATCTCTCAAAAGCTTTTGAAGATTTAAATATAGAGATAACAAAAGCGACACTAGAGCGTATAGCAAATACACCTATAACATTAAGTGATGATGATATGGCAGATGTGCAAAAGATTATTGATAAATTAGAAGATGATGAAGATGTGCAAAAGGTTTATACAAATATACAATGATTGTAGAAAATCACTTTAAAACCCCCATCTACATCTGCGAAGAACAACTCTTGGAGAGTAATCTCAAAATTTTAGAGCATGTAGAGAAAAAATCTGGTGCTAAAATCATCTTGGCACTCAAAGGTTTTGCTATGTGGAGTACTTTTGATTTGGTCGGTAAGTATCTGTATGGGTGTAGTGCGAGTGGACTTCATGAAGCACTCTTGGCACGAGAAAAGATGGATAGAGAAGTCCATACCTACTCACCTGCATTTAAAGATGATGAGATAGAAGAGATAGCTAAAATATCAGATCACATTGTATTTAACTCCCCCTCACAATTTCACCGCTTTGCTTTACATGTAAAGAGTATAAATCCTGATATATCCATCTCTTTGCGTATAAATCCGGAGTGTTCTTCATCTCCCGTTGAGTTATATAATCCGTGTGCTTTGCACAGTCGTTTGGGAACTACCTTGGCAAATTTTGATGAGAGTCTGCTAAAAGAGCTAGATGGTTTGACTTTTCATGCACTTTGTGAAGAGAATGTTGATGCTTTAGAGAAGGTGCTAGAGGCTTTTGAAGAGAAGTTTGGCAGATATATTGATAAGATGAGATATGTCAATTTTGGTGGAGGTCACCATATCACAAAAAAAGGCTATGATGTTGATAGACTCATAGAAGTGATAACGGCTTTTAAAAAACGTCATAATAATATAGATGTATATTTAGAGCCGGGAGAAGCGGTGGCTTGGCAGAGCGGTTATCTTGTAACTTCTGTGCTTGATATAGTACAAAACGGTATGAATATAGCCATATTAGACACCTCTGCAGAAGCCCACATGCCGGATACTTTAGCTATGCCATATCGTGCAAAAGTTCGTGATGCGGGTGAACCGCAAGAGAGAGCTTATACTTATAGATTAGGTGGAAATAGCTGTCTTGCCGGTGATATTATGGGTGATTACTCATTTGATAAGCCTTTAGAGATTGGTGACAGGCTTATCTTTGAAGATCAGATTCACTATACCTTTGTAAAAAGTACCACTTTTAACGGTATCAAGCTTCCATCTTTGGCTGTTTTGAAAAAAGACGGCTCTTTACATGTAAGTCATGAGTTTGGGTATGAAGATTATAAAAACAGGCTATCTTAAAGCCACTTTTTAAGCTCTTGGATAATCTCATTTTGTCGTTTTATTATATATCTGCTTAGAAGAGTCTCTTGAGAATTTGTCAAATTTAGCTTAAAGTGATACTTTTCACTATTTTCAAAATGTGAAGATTGCACTATTATCGCGTTAAATATCACCTCTTTGTTAAAAAGCGTATCTGGTATTTTTATCTTAAGAGAAGTAAATTTGTCTATATCAACTCTTTTGCTAGTAACAACCGCCAAGCCACCCAAAGATATGTCAAAGAGTTGCACTTTGTAGGTTAATTTATCATATATGAGCTGAACCTGTGTATCTGATTTTGGTTGAACCCTGACACTTTGACGTTGAAATAGACTCCCTTTTAAGATATTGAACTCTTTTAACTCTAAAAGAGTGTGACCCTTATACTTTACAGCTTTTACTTGAGCAAAAAGATCATACTCTAAAGGTGCAATGGCTAAAATATAGATGATTTTTTGACTTCTAGCCGCCAACTCCTGAATAGGGTGTACTTTTAAAAATACAGTAGAATCCGTAGTGTGTATTACAGAAGCTTTGTACTGTATGGGAACACCTTGGTAAGTATTTAAAACCGTAATTTTTACCTTTTTCTCTCTTATCATCTCTAGGCTTGATATGGCTCTCTCTTCATCTGAAAGCAGAGTCTGCGTATCTTCCACACGATAATCTATGCTCTGACTCCAATCTATAAAATCTTCAACGGCAGCTGTAAATTTGGAGATACGTTTCCACCCCAATCTAAGATTGTAAAATGACTCTATATAATCATTAACAACTATATAAAAATAGTTAGAAAGAAAATTTTCCAAAGTAAAAGGCTCTTTGAGATTATGAAATATTGTTGATAAAATGGTACGAGTGTTACTATTTGTATCAATAAAAAGAGCTTTGTACATTGAGCTAGACAGGGAGTCTATATCAAGTCCAGATGAGTTTAAAAACAGCTCTGAGGAGTGTTTAAAAGCTCTTTTTATAGACTCTTTGTGTAACTCTATCTGATACTTTATGTGTGAAATATCTGCAAATACCGTATAAAAATCGTAATTATTATTTTTCATGTTTAATTATAGTCTATTTAGTATTGCTAACATATAAAATATATGCTAGTATATGTCAATATTAACTAAGGCTAAAAAGATGGGACTTTTTTCAAATGATACTAATAG
>WFND01000046.1 GCA_015484575.1 Helicobacteraceae bacterium | reverse complement strand
GCTCAGATGGTGAAAATGATATATTTCTAACATCTATTCCATTATTATAATAGTTAAACTATGTGATTATTTTATACTCTACTACTTGCACTTGTCAAGGAAAAATTAAACTTTAAAAAAGGAATGAAAAAATGAAGAAATCTCTAAAAATTGCTACGGTCGCAGCCACAATGTTAGTGGTATCTAGTAATGTATATGCAGGTTATACCATAAAGAAGAAAATCGGTGATGTTAATACTAAATTGAGTATATTCGGTTTTTCACAGTTAGAGATGCGTGGCGGTGATGGTTCACTTGGCGGGACTAGCGGTGAGGATACTGCTGTCTCTTTTCATGCTCAACGCTTACGTTTAGGTTGGAAATATTCTGCCGGAAAAGTACGTTCAAAAGTATTTATTGATTTCAATAAAAATTCAGCAGCTAACAAAACAACAGAAGTAGGTGGTGTTTCTGGTATTGGTGTTCCTGATAATATTAAAGATGCATTTGTATCTTATAAAATTAACAAAGCATTTATTCCAAAACTAGGTGTTCTTAAGATGCCAAATGGTCAAGGCTTTACAATGCCGGGCTGGAACTTAGATGTTGCAGAGCGTGGCTTGGATAAAAAACTTGTACTTGAACGCAATATGGGTCTAATGCTTTCAGGTCGTGATATTGGTTTTGGAAATTATGCAAAAGTAAGTGGTTATGAGATGGGACATGAACGTCCTTGGAAAGGTTTTGGTTACGATATTATGATTGCAAATCAAGCCGGTAGAAGTGCGGCGGTTACAGGTGCTAAAGAGGGAAACGGAAACTCGTATGCAATTCGTGGTATGTTTGACTGGACTGAGCTTTTACATGTAGAAGCTTCTTATGCTCTCTCTGAAAAAGCAGGTGGTGTTGAAGGGCAAACAATATATAAAGCTTCAGATGGATTTGTTGATGCAAATGGTGACGCATTTGCCGCATATTCAGAAAAAAAATTAACAAAAGATTCAGAAGATTACAGCAACTTTGACGTCGCTTTTGATTCTAGCTTTATGAATGGAGCAAATATCAAAGCTGAATACATCAATGCACATAATATAAAAGGTATAAAAGATTATGATGAAACAGCATTTTCTCTAACAGCCCAATATGCGATAAATAGTACGTTTGAACCGACAATAAAACATATTCAAGCAACCGCTACAAAAGGCAGTGATGCTGATTCGACAACATTAGGAAATACTTACTTTGGCTTAAATATTTTCATAGATACATTTGATGGCAAGATGAGCAGAAGTGCAAAACGTAAGCGTAATGCTCATAAAGTAGTTTTAAACTATATTTACGCTTCAGGTGACACTTCAGGAGCTAACAAATTTACCGGTTTAGGTGGCTATAAAGCCGATGCTTGGATTATGCAGTGGCAAGCTAAATTTTAGAATTGGGTTTAAAGAGTTATAGACTCTAAATATTCACATACACCATCTACAACAATAACAGCATCTATCTGATAGTTACATGTAAGAGCATGTTTTTTCAGATAGACCTCGCTTGTTTTTAAGATACGACCTATCTTTTTAGGTGTTATATTTTGCACCGCTCTCTCATAATCAAGTCCACTTTTCACCTCGATAAAATGCAGAGTGTCTCCCTTTTTGGCGATTATATCTATCTCTCCAAAACGAGAATAGAAGTTACGCTCTATTATCTCAAAACTTCTCTCTTGCAGATACTTACATGTAAGCGTTTCTGCTCTGTCACCTACTGCTCTGCTCACTGGTTTATTATCTGTACTTTTATGGATTTAAAAGCAGCGGTCATAATCAGTTCATCATGTCTATCCCCAAAAATAGCATTGATTTTTGATTTTGAGTGGTGAAAAGTGACAAAGAGTGTCTTTGGCTGTATCTTATCGGTAAACTTTACATGTAAAGGTTCCGTCTCTCCATATTCCGTCTTTAAAACAACATACTCACTACTAAAATCAGCTATATCATCTTCACATACTAAAAGTATATCTTCATCATAACGCTTATTTAAGGAGTGGCTCTGTTTTGTCTGTGCAGAGTTATTGTATTGGGCTATTGTTCGTCCTGTCGTCAGATGATAGCCTTGTAAATTTTTATTTAGTATCTCCTCAACCATTCCGCGTTTTTGATACTGATGATAGTGAAACTCTCCCAAACCATCAGAAGTTCTAAAATCTAGTAGATGCAAAACAGGTGTGTCTTCATTGTAAACAGGCCACTGAAGTCCACGTTTACGATGACGCTCCATTCTTAGATAAGATGCTCCGCTAAAGCGACGGTGTGCAACTTCTCGTACCTCATCCCATACCTGAGAGCTATTCTTATAGCTATAATCTCCTCCAAGCTTATTATCAAGCATCTGTATAACCTCCCAATCATCAGGAAGATTATTCTGCACAAGAGGTTGAGACAGATGCAGACGACGCATAGCATTGACATAAACACCTGTCTTTTCATAAGCAGATTTTACACCAATTACCACATCCGCTCTTTGTGCAATATCAGTCATAAAAAGTTCTTGAACCAAAATAAACTCTACATTTTCAAGAGCCTTGTCTATCTTATTTATATTTGGATGTATATGCATAATATCTTCACCCATATTGTGTATAGATTTTATCTCTCCATCAAGCATGGCATCTACAAGTTGTGGTGTCATAAGACCTATCTCTTTTGGAGTCTGATAATCTGGATCATAATACGGCAAACAGCCCATATCACAAGCTCCCTGAACATTGTTTTGTCCACGAAGAGGCATCAAACCCACACCGTTTTTACCTATATTTCCTGTTATTAGTGCCAAGTGTGTAATCGCCATAACGGCATAAGAGCCGTCTATATGTTCAGTCACACCAAGTCCCCAAAATATCATAGAGTTTTTAACAGCATACTCACGAGCTATATTTGGAATCATCTTTGCAAGGTACTCATAACCCTCTATCTCTTTAAAAAATTGTGGGTTCGCATAAGAATCATTTAAAATATTCTCTCTATACTCTTCAAACCATTTTGTACGACTCTTTATAAACTCTTTATCATAAAGCTCCTCATCCAAAATCACATAAGCCATCATATTAAGAACTAAAAGATTTGCTTCGTGAGGAATTATCGCTTTATGTTTTGCAAATTTCATAAGCTTAATATCACGAACATCTAAAACCGCTAAATTGTTATGCTGTTTTGCCATATCAACGATACGATTTGCGATAATAGGATGAGCCTCGGTAGTATTTGAGCCTATCACTATCATAAATTCACTCTGATATATATCATTGTAAGGATTAGTGGCCGCTCCCTCACCTATTGTCGTACGCATCCCCTTTAAGCTTGGAGAGTGACAGACTCTAGCACAGTTATCTACATGTGGAGAGCCTAGCGTGTGGCGTGTATATTTTTGAAAAAGATAAGCACTTTCACAAGAGGTTCTAGCTCCTCCTATAGAGCAGAGGCTATTTTTTCCATATTTCTGTTTTATCTCACTCATCTTCATAGCAGAAGCCGTCAGGGCATCATCAACGTTACATGTAAACCACACCTCATCTAACTCTTTAAGGGAACTAAGAGCCTCTTTTATATAAGGGTTATCCTCTAAAAAGGACTTTCTTATGCGAGGCTCTCTGATACGCTCATCAGAATCCACAAAATCATAACCATATTTACCCTTGATACATAGCTTACCTTGAGATACAAGACCATCAGCAGAAGCATAAATCTTCTCTATCTTATTATCTTCTACAACGCCAACTATATCACAACCTACACCACAATAGGTACAGACACTCTCTATCTCTTTTATATTTTCATTCATGACCCACAGCCTTTACAATGTAAGATTATACAATAAGTTAGATATAATCATCTCTTTAATTAAAGGAGTCAAAATGATTGATGAAACTATTACCTTGGGTGTTATAAATAGACTCCGCATAGACAGATTTGTAGTACCCGGTCTATTTTTGATGGCAGAAGATGAGAGTGACTTGCTACTGCCAAATCAGTATGTAACAGATGAGATGAAACTAGATGATGAGCTTGATGTTTTTGTATATACCGATTCAGAGGACAGACTTGTAGCCACCACGCAAAGACCTGTTGCCATGCGTGATGAGTTTGGTTTTTTTGAAGTGGTTGATGTAGCACCATTTGGTGCTTTTGTTGATTGGGGACTTCCCAAAGATCTTCTAGTTCCAAAAAATCGTCAAAAAACAGCTATGAAGATAGGAGAAAAACGTTTTTTAAGAGTTATAAAAGATGACAGAAGCGATAGACTTATAGGTGTTGAAAAAATTTCTCAATATCTTGATAAACCGCCTATGATAAATTCTAACACACCGGTGTCACTCTTAGTAATCGCAAAAACTCCTCTGGGATTTAAGGTTATTGTCGATAATCTGTATGAAGGTCTTATATATCATGATGAAATTTTTCAAAATATAGCCGTAGGCGATGTTACAGACGGATTTATAAAGCATGTACGCAAAGACGGTACCATAGATGTCTCACTTCAGAAGATAGGCACAAATGCAAGAAAACTTGATGATAGTGAAAAAATCATGAAGCTTTTGATAGAAAAACGCGGCATCTTACCTTATAACTACAAGAGTGACCCTGAAACGATAAAAGAGATTTTTGGACTTAGTAAAAAGGCATTTAAGAGATCTTTAACAGCCCTTGTAGATGCAAAAAAGATAGAAGTAAATGAGAAAGGAATATTTAAAATCTAATGGCAAAAAGAAAAAAGAGTGTAGAGTTATCAGATAAAAACCTTACATGTAAAGTCAATGAGATAGAGTATAAGCTTATAAGATTTTATCCATCAGCCATGAGTGTTGATGTTAAAGAGATAGGAGAAGATGCAAAAAAAGGGCAACAAAACATCCCTTTTGCTCATCTGCCCAAAGAGATAAAAAAATTGATAAAATCAAACTAGGAGAGAATGGATGAGTGATTCTAATACTACAGGCTTCATGGCTCTTGTAGAGAGTTTTGGCGGTGCGGATATGTTTATCTGGGTTGTAATGTTTTCTATCTTGCTTATTGGAGCAGGTTTTTTAGTTTTTTTTAACAAAGAGCAACTCTAAAGATTTGTAAATATGGAATAGCATTTGCTTGAATATTATATATTAGGAGCCTTTATGCAAAGTACAATTTTACAAAACTTTTACGACTCTCCACAAAAAATTACAGATTTAAAATGGTTGGAATTGGAGTTAAATCAGATTGCAGTTGATGATTTTGATTTAAAATACAATACTAAAAAGCACTGTATTGAACACAATTTTCAGAGTGAGCAGGAGTATCAACTGTTACATAAATGGAGCCAACACGTAGGTGCAAACTTAGAGGTTCATGCCAAACGAGCATATATATACTATTAGGAGAGATTATGAGTACAGACAAACACGGTTTATCAATAGGTATTGAAACCATAGATAAAAAAATATTTATTTCACTAAAAGCGGTCGGAACATTGACTCATGAAGATTATGAAATTATTACACCTATGATTGACTCTGCTATCAATTCAGTAAAAGAGCCGAAAATCAATGTGATTATAGATGCAACACAACTTGATGGTTGGGAGCTTAGAGCCGCTTGGGATGATTTTAAAATCGGATTAAAGCACGGTAATGAATTTGATAAAATTGCCATATATGGAAATAAAAACTGGCAAGAGATGGCAGCAAAAATTGGAACATGGTTTATTTCCGGTGAAGTGAAATATTTTCAAGAGTATGACGAAGCCTTAAAATGGTTAAGTTAACTTACATGTAAATATACTTACATGTAAGAGATATAACTATTTATAGCGGTATGTTATACGACCTTTATCTAGGCTGTAAGGAGTAAGTTCCAATTTAACTTTATCTCCCGGTAGTATCTTGATATAGTGCATACGCATTTTACCTGCTATGTGACATAATATCACATGCCCGTTCTCAAGCTCTACGCGAAATGTTGCATTCGGCAGTGCTTCAACAATTTTACCATCAACTTCAATAACATCAGCTTTTGACATTGTTTTCTCCTAACTTTGTGAAAGAATTTCAGCTCTGCCGTTTACCACAGCAACTGTATGCTCATAATGAGACCCGCGTAGTCCATCTGAACTGACCACATCCCAACCATTTTCTAAAATAACCGACTCTGTCTCTTTTTGACATATCATCGGTTCCAAACAGAAAACCATTCCATTTTTAATTTTAGGACCTGCTTTGGGATTTTTACCATCAAGATAATTTGGAATTTCCGGCTCTTCATGAGGTTTTCTACCTATACCGTGACCGCAAAAGTTATGCAGAGGTACAAAACCACGCTCTATTATAAACTGCTCCATTAAGAGAGATAGCTCTTTAAAACGCATACCGACTTTGATATTGTCGATAGCATAATAGAGAGTATCTTTTGCACAAGCTATAAGCTCCTCATCTTTTTGAGTAATTTTACCGACAGGTACGGTTATAGCTGCATCACCAAAGTAACCATCTATTTCAGTACCTATATCATAACCGATAACATCACCCTCTTGAAGTTTATAATCGCTAGGAATACCGTGAATAATAACTCTGTTTAAAGAGGTGCAGACAGCATTTGGAAAGCCGTAAAGACCTTTAAATGATGGTTTAGCTCCGTGTGAACGAATATAATCCTCAGCCATAGCATCTAACTCTTTTAGACTTATGCCGACTTTGGTATTTTGTTCGAGAAGCTTAAGTGCACCGCTAACAATTTTGTTAGCAGTGCGAAGTTTTTCTATCTCTTGAGGTTTGCGAAGCGCAATTGCCATGGGTTATAAACCTACCGCACTAAGAGTTTCATATTTACTCATATATATCTGAGCCTCAATTTTACGCATAGTGTCCAATGCAACTTGAACAACAATCAATACTGCAGTTCCACCAAAGAAGAAAGGTACTCCCATGGCTTTAATAACCATAAAAGGTATAGTTGCAATAAGTCCAAGATATATGGCACCGCTAAATGTTAATCTTGAAGCTGTCTCGTTTAAAAATTCAGCTGTAGCTAAACCGGGACGAACACCGGGAATAAAACCACCCTGCTTTTTGAGATTATCTGAAATATCTTTTGCATTAAATACGATTGACGCATAGAAATATGCAAAAAATACAACAAACATAAATGTCAAAAAGTTAAAGAAATAACTACGTGGATTTAAAAAATCCGTAATATGCTGTATATATGGATTTGTACTAGTAGAGAGTACTGTCATAGGAAACATCAAGATTGCCGATGCAAAGATAACAGGAATAACACCGGATAAATTCACTTTGATAGGTATATAGTTCATTACACGCTTATTCTGATTTTGCATCATAGTTTTCTTAGCATATGTGACAGGAACTCTACGCTCACCGAGTTCAACATAGATGATAGCAAAAATAGTTGCCAATACCAATACCAATATACCGATAAGTGTGATAAAACTCATAGCACCCGTATTAATCATAGTAACCGCATGTGAAATAGCACCCGGAATTGCAGAGACGATACCTGCAAAGATAATTAAAGAGATACCGTTACCGATACCGCTTTGAGTAATCTGCTCACCAATCCACATAAGCAACATCGTACCTGCTAACATAGAGACAACTGCGGCTAAAATAAATGTATTTTGATCTACCAGTATTGCACTATTTCCATCTGCACCTGTAAGACTTTGAAGACCTACACTAACACCAATTGCCTGAACAACAGTAATAGCGATAGTTGCATAACGGATAATTTGCATGTATTTAACCATACCGTCACGCTCTTTTTTCATCTGACCTAGATTTGGAAATGTTGCAGCAAGAAGCTCCATAATAATAGAAGCGGTGATATAAGGCATAATACCCAAAGATATAATAGAGAGTCGTTTAATAGCATTGCCACTAAACATGTTAAACATACCTAATGCATCAGAATTATGAGAATCAAAGAAAGAAGCGATAACTGATGTATCAACACCCGGTACCGGCACATAAGCCAGTAAGCGGTATAAAAAGAGAAACCCGACCGTTATTAAGATCTTGTTTACTAATTGCTGATTCATTATTTGCCAGTTGTGATAACGTTTTCGTCTTTAATTTTTGAAGCTAAATCTTTTGCAGATGCTCCAACAAGTTTTACACGAGTCACAGATTTACCAAGTTTGTGAACTTCACGAATAGAATCCATTGTAATCTCATCAAGCTCAGCTACAACAGTAATACGCTCTACATTAATCACGTACGGTTTAATTGCACGAGAGAAAAAACCAATCTTTGGTAAACGCTTAGCAAGAGGTTGTTGACCACCCTCAAAGTTACGCTTACGCTTATAACCTGTACGAGATTTCTGACCATTTTGACCACGAGCAGCTGTTTTTCCCCAGCCACTAGCTTGTCCGCGTCCTACACGTTTACGAGAGTGTGTAGAACCTTCTGCCGGTGTTAAATTTTCTAATGACATGCTTATCCTTTAAGACGTGAAAGTGCTTCGATAGTAGCACGAACAACTGTATTTGGATTATTTGAGCCTAAAGATTTCGTTAAAATATCTTGTACCCCTGCAAGCTCAAGAACAGGACGCATAGCACCACCAGAGATGACACCCGTACCTTCTGATGCTGGTTTAAGCAGTACACGACTAGCATTATATTTATGCTCAATGTCATGTGAAATTGTTGTTCCTTTGATTTTAACAGTGGTAAGGTTTTTAAACGCCTCATCAACCGCTTTTTTAATTGCATCTGGAACTTCTTTGGCTTTACCGACACCGTAACCTACAGTGCCTTTTTTATCGCCAACTACGATAAGAGCGGTAAAACGAAAACGACGACCACCCTTTACAACTTTAGTTACACGACCGATGTTTACGATCGATTCTTCAAAATCTTCTCTGTTGATTGTACTCATCATCAGCCCTTAAAACTTAATTTCATTAGCACGAAGTGCGTCACCAAACGCAGCAACAACGCCATGATATTGGTAACCATTACGGTCAAAAACAATTTCATTAAGACCGGCAGCTTTAAGTGTAGCAGCAAACGCTTCACCTAATTTAGCAGCATCTTCCCTGTTTGCTTTTAACGACAATGTTTTTGAGTTAATAGAAGCCAATGTTGTTGATGTATTGTCATCAACAGCCTGTGCACTAAAATAACGGTTTGAACGAAACACAGAAACACGTGGTAGAGTGGCTGTACCTGAAATTTTAGCACGAATACGACGTTTACGTTTAAGACGTCTGTTTACTTTTGCTTTTAATTCTTTAGCTGTCATATTACGCCCCCTTATTTCTTAGCTGTTTTACCGGCTTTACGCACGATATGTTCATCCATGTATTTAACACCTTTACCTTTGTAAGGCTCTGGTGGACGAAATGCACGAATCTCTGATGCCACTTGACCAAGAGTCTGTTTATTATGACTCTTAAGTGTAATCACATTCTTCTCTACAGATGCTTCAAGACCATCTGGCAGTGGATAATCAATATCATGAGAAAAACCTAGTTGCAAGTTTAAAGTTCTACCTTTTACGGCAGCACGATAACCAACACCGTTAATCTCTAACTGCTTAGTATAACCGGTAGTTAAACCTGTTACAATATTTGCAGCCAATGCACGATATGTTCCCCAAAATGCACGATCTTTGCGATCATTAGATTTTGTTGAAAATGTCAAAGTATTATCTTCATATGAGATACCTACATTATCTTTTGTATCAAGAACCTCTTTTAACTTACCTTTTTCAAAAGTAATAAAAGCACCATCAACACTAACTTTTATATCAGATGGAATAGAAACAGGATTTTTACCGATACGACTCATAACCTACCCCCTACCATACTGTACAAAGCACTTCACCGCCAAGACCAAGCTCATAAGCTTTGTCATTTGGTAAAACACCTTTTGAAGTCGAAACGATAATAGTACCGTAACCGTTTTTGAAACGCTTAACATCTTCCTTGCCTTTATAGACACGACGTCCGGGCTTAGATACACGTTTCATCTCATTTATAACACAACGACCATTCTCATCATACTTAAGTACAACATTAATTGTCTTTTTATTACCATCTTCAATTACATTAAAACTATCTACATAGCCTTTATCAACCAAGATACTAACCACTGCTTCTACAGACTTTGAGTGTAACAATGTAGTCACGTCAAGACGACGCATACCTGCATTACGAATACGAGTCAAAGAGTCTGAAATTAAATCATTTACCATATTTTTTCCTTGCTAGTAGCTAGAAGTTTCAAGTGGTGGCAATAGCCTACCAACTTGACTTTCTAACACCCGGGATTAACCCTTCATTTGCCATTTTTCTAAAGCAAACGCGACAGATACCAAAATCACGCAAAACAGAGTGTGGACGACCACAAATCTGACAACGTGTATAACCACGTACTTTAAATTTAGGAGTACGTTTTTGCTTTGCAATCATTGACTTCTTAGCCATTATTTGCTCCCTTTACTAAACGGCATACCAAGTGCTTCAAGAAGAGCAAAGCCCTCTTTGTCACTCGTTGCAGTTGTAACCACAGTAATATTCATACCATGTATTTGCATGATTGAGTCGTAGCTCACTTCTGGGAAGATTAACTGCTCATTCAAACCAAAGTTATAGTTACCGCGACCATCAAAACCATTACGTGGTACACCGCGGAAGTCTTTCACACGAGGAAGTGCTATAGAGATCAGCTTATCAAGAAAATTATACATATTTTCAGCACGAAGAGTCACTTTAACACCGACCGGCATACCCTCACGCACTTTAAAACCTGCAACAGATTTTTTTGCCACAACTACACTAGCATGTTGACCGGCAATAACACTTATCGTATCTTGAATATTTTGGATAAGCTTGTTATCTTTCATAGCAAAACCGGCACCGACCGTAATCATAATCTTTTCTACTTTAGGAATCTGCATATCGTTTTTTATTTCAAGTTGCTCTTTAAGTTGAGGCTTAAGAGCAAGATATTTATCTTTCATACGTGCCATAAATTACGCCTCCACTTTTTTTACATTTGAAACATCAACAGGCATCTCTTTAGTTTGAAATCCGCCTTGAGGATTCTCTTCAGTAGGTTTAATCGCTTTTTTAACGGTTTTAACACCAGAAACGATAACCTTATTTTTCTTAGGCAGTACCTCTAAAATTTCTGCTTTAGTGCCTTTATCGTCACCAGCAATAATCTCTACAGTATCACCCTTTTTAAATTTAAACTTTGCCATCTATACAACCTCCGGAGCTAGAGATACGATTTTCATAAAACCGGCATAACGAACTTCACGAGATACAGGACCGAAAATACGAGTACCAATAGGCTCTTGTTTTCCATCAAGAATTACTGCAGCATTATCATCAAAACGGATTAATGAACCATTTTCACGCTGTACCTCTTTTTTGGTACGAACGATAACAGCTTTAACAACTTGACCTTTTTTAACTTTTCCTGTTGGAACGGCTTTTTTAACTGAAGCAACAATAACATCACCGACTGACGCATAACGACGCTTAGATCCACCAAGAACCTTAATACACATAATCTCTTTAGCACCGGTATTGTCAGCAACATTTAAACGAGAAAAACTCTGTATCATCCCTCTGCTCCTACAACACTCTTAAGCTCAAAGTTTTTTGATTTTGACATAGGGCGACATTCAACCGCTATAATCTCATCTCCAACTTTTAGCTGGTTACTTTCATCATGTACAAGGTACTTTTTGAAACGTTTTACAACTTTATGGTAACGTGGGTGCATTACACGGCGTTCAGTAAGTATAGTTACTGTTTTATCACCGGCAATTTTAATTACATTACCCTGAATTTCACGTTTGCTCATAAACGCCCCTTATTTCGCTGCACTAAGTGCAGTGTTAATACGTGCAATATCTTTTTTTGCAACACGAAGTTCAGTCGTGTTAGATAGTTGCATCATTTTTTGTTTGATCTTCATAGTGAAAAGCTCAGTCTTTTTCTCTTTAAGCATTGCTTGAAGTTCTGCTGTACTTTTATCACTCAAATCAGAATATTTCATTATTCATCTCCTGTGTGACAATCTTAGTTTTGAATGGTAACTTGTGCATAGCAAGAGTTAATGCTTCACGAGCCAATGACTCTTCAACACCACCCATTTCAAAAATAATACGACCCGGTTTAATATTCATAACCCACTTATCAACAGGACCTTTACCTTTACCCATACGAGTTTCAAGAGGCTTAGCTGTTAGTGGTTTAGCAGGAAAAACACGAATCCAGATTTTACCTTGACGCTTAATATGACGAGTAGATGTGATACGTGCCGCTTCAATTTGACGTGAAGTGATACGACCTGCCTCTACTGCTTTAAGTGCTATATCTCCAAAAGATAACTTATAACCGCTGCGTGCATAACCACGATTACGGCCTTTCATCATTTTACGATATTTTGTTCTTTTTGGCATTAACATAGATTAGTCCGCCTTTCTTTCACGTGGAGCACGTTTACCACGACGCTCACGCTTCTCTTCTTTTGGTTCTACCTGAATACCTTTAGTAAGCACTTCACCTTTGAAGATCCATACTTTAATACCGATAATTCCATAAGTTGTCTGTGCTTCAGCAAAACCGTAATCGATTTTTGCACGAAGTGTATGAAGAGGAACACGTCCCTCAAGATACCACTCGGTACGTGCCATTTCAGCACCGCCAAGACGACCGGCAACAGCAATTTTGATACCCTTAGCACCAGAACGTTGAGCACCTTGCATCACTTTTTTCATAGCACGTCTAAACGCAACACGACGCTCTAGTTGAGTTGCAACGTTTTCTGCTACAAGTTGTGCAGATGCCTGTGCTTTTTTCTCTTCTTTGATATTTACAGCAATAGGTTTACCAATCAAATTTTGAAGGCTCCCTTTTAACTTTTCAATATCCGCACCTTTTTTACCGATAATGATACCGGGACGTGCCGCTACGATAGTAACACGAAGACGTTTAGCCGTACGCTCGATAATGATGTTAGAAACACCAGCATAATAAAGCTCTTTTTTCAAGAAAGTACGGATTTTATGATCTTCGCCTAAATTTGCCGGTGCAGATTTAAAATTTGGATACCAGCGGCTCTCCCAGTTACGGTTGATACCAAGACGAAGACCGATAGGATTAACTTTATGACCCATATTATTTGCCCTCTACTTCTACTAAAATATGTGCTGTTGGTTTACGAATTCCTGAAGCCATACCTCTAGCACGAGGACGGAATCTTTTAAGAACCGGACCGTTGTCAACACGACAAGATGTAACAATACAATCTTCTGCATCTTCACCACTGTTTGCTACCGCAGAAGCGATAACTTTAGAGATAATTTTTGCAGCTTTGTTTGGAGTAAATTCTAAAGCAGCCATAGCTTCTTCAGCGTTCATTCCCTGAACTTCACGTGCAATAAGACGTGATTTTGTTGGTGAAACACGGATAAATTTTAATAATGCTCTAGCCATGATTACACCTTCTTCTGTACAGAGCCCTTATGACCCTTAAATGTACGTGTAGGTGCAAATTCACCAAGTTTATAACCGATATGATTCTCTGTAATATATACAGGAACAAATTGGCGACCGTTATGAACGTTTAAAGTTAAACCGATCATCTCTGGTAAAATCGTAGAACGACGTGACCATGTTTTAATCGGTTTTTTACTTTTTTCATCTTTAGCTGCGAGCACTTTTTTCATTAAGTGATCGTCAACAAATGGACCTTTTTTTATTGAACGAGCCATCTTAACCTACCCTTTTAGCATTTGGTTTGCGACGTGTAATAATAAGTTTATCACTTGCTTTCTTACGACGTGTTTTCGCACCCTTAGTCGGTTTACCCCATGGAGTAACAGGGTGACGACCTGAATTCGTTTTACCTTCACCACCACCATGTGGGTGATCAATCGGGTTCATAGCAGAACCACGAGTTTGAGGACGTTTACCTAAGTGACGTTGACGACCTGCTTTTGCTATAACGATATTTGCAAACTCTTCGTTTCCAACAGAACCGATAGTAGCAAGACATTCGCCAAGAACAAGACGCATCTCTGAGCTTGGAAGACGTAGTGAAACGTATTTACCATCACGACCCATGATTTGAGCAGAACCACCGGCAGAGCGAACCATCTGCCCACCTTTACCCGGTTTAAGCTCAATATTGTGAACCAATGTACCAACTGGAATATTCATCAATTTCATTGCATTACCGGTTTTTATATCTAATCCCGATTCAGCTGAAACTATAACATCACCTACATTCAAATCTTTCGGTTGAATGATATAACGCTTTTCACCGTCTGCGTAGTTAAGTAGTGCTATACGACAGTTACGATATGGATCGTACTCGATACTTGCTACTGTTGCAGGAATATTAAATTTGTTACGTTTAAAATCGATAATACGATAAAGTTTTTTAGCACCTGCTTGTCTATGACGAGAAGTGATACGTCCGTTGTTGTTACGTCCAGAGTGAGTTGGAAGTTTTACAAGAAGTGAACGTACCGATGCTTTTGCTGTAATATCACTACTGTCAACGTTTGTATAAAAACGACGACTTGGTGTTAGTGGTCTGTATGTTTTAATTGCCATAATTACACCGCCAAGCTTTCAATTGCCGCACCCTCAGGTAAAGTAACATAGAACTTTTTAAAATCATTCTGTTTACCGGCAACACCACGGAAACGTTTAACTTTTCCGTTTTGATTTAGTGAGTTAATTTTTGTTGGAATAATTCCAAAATACTCACGAAACACCTCTTTTAAACCTGACTTTGTCATACGAGGAGATGTCTGTACAACTACAACACCATCTTCTTGAAGAGCCAAAGTCTTTTCAGTATAAATTATTGATTTAATATCTGTAATATCTGCCATACTATGCCTCTTTACTCAGGTTTTCCCAAACCGCTTTTTCAATAACTACCGCACGATAAGTCGCAACTAGGAAGGCATTGAGTTCATGCTCTTCAATTAGATAAGAAGAGTTGATATTACGGAATGCAAGGAATGATTTTTCATCAAGGATTGCTTTTACGAACAAAGCATCACGAGAACCGATTTTATCAAAAATTGCTTGTGCATCTTTTGTTTTACCAGACTCTACGTTTATACTGTCAATAATATATAAAGAACCGGCTTTAGCATGCTCATCAAGAGCAAAGTTTAATGCAAGTTTTTTCTGCTTTTTATTAACTTTTTGAACATAATTACGGTTGTTGCTCGGCCCAAAAGCCTTACCACCACCTACCCAGATAGGAGAACGAGTAGAACCGGCACGAGCACCGCCACGACCCTTTTGAGCCCATGGTTTTTTACCACCACCACGAACTTCTGAACGACCTTTAGCCGTTGCAGTATTCGCACGTAGTGCTGCTTGATATGATTTTACATACAGATAAAGGTTATGAGAGTTAATACCCTCAAAGCTCTCTGGTAATGCTAACTCAGAGGCTTTTTCAAAATTTTCATTTAATACAATAGCACTCATTATTTAACAACCTTTACACGACCTAGTGAGCCATTTGGTCCTGAAACAGAACCTACAACGGCTAATACACCATTTTCAGCATCAAAAGATAAAATCTCATTTTTAACACTGTTTTTACTATTACCATGATGACCCGCCATTTTGCGACCCTTCATTACACGACCCGGCCACTCGGCATTACCGATTGAACCACCTGTTCTATGAAAACGGTGTCCGTGTGCAGCTGGACCGCCACCGAAATTCCAACGTTTCATAACACCGGTAAATCCACGACCTTTAGTATTGAAACTGCTTTTAATAATTTTAGCTTCGCTTAATGGAGCAAGATCTAAATCACCGGCTTCACTATTTGCTACGCTTAATGTAACAAAACGGTTAAATTCAGCAGAAAGATTATACTTTTTCTGTTGACCTTCGATTGTTTTGTTCATTTTTTTACCGCTGTTATACGCAACGATAGCCACGCCATCAGTCACTTCACATACTTTTGCCTCTACCACTCTAAGAAGGGTAACAGGTTTGGCCGGTACTGTGATTGTACGGCTCATGCCGATTTTTTCAACAATATATTCCATCAGGTTACTCCTTACTTATCCATAGAGCGAACTTCAACGTCCACTTCCGGTGCAAGATCCAATTTCATAAGAGAATCAACCGTATCAGGTGTAGCAGATACGATATCAATCAAACGAGCATGCATACGAATTTCAAACTGCTCACGAGAATCTTTATTTACGTGAACAGACTTAAGTACTGTATATTTACGAATCTTAGTTGGCAAAGGTATTGGACCGCGAATTTCCGCACCAGTACGCTTTACAGCTTCAACGATAGATGCTACTGAACGATCGAGTACACGATGGTCATAAGCTCTAAGTTTTAAACGAATTTTTTCCATATTTTTTCCTTATAAAGAACTCGTTAGGTCACTGCCTAACTATTAAAGGGAGCGGAATTATACCGACATATCTTCTTAGATTCAAGGCTTTTAGGGGGTTTAGTGCAAATTTAGTACAATTTTATTTCCTTTTAATAAGGAAGTGTTAAAATTCTAAACATAAAAATAGGAAAACAGTGGAAAATTTACTTAATGATTATTATCTACAGAGCTTACATGTAAATAGATATATACCTAGAAAAGTTATGATTGATAATCACTCTATACAGCTAGTCGGCACTACCCAATCAGGAAAAACTACGCTGATAAAGCAGTATCTGCTTACATGTAAGAAAAACAGCTATCTATATCTTGACTGTAATGATTTAAGAGTAGATGTACAAGGCATTAATAGTGTATTGGATATATTTTGTAAAAACAACTCTATAGATATAGTGGCACTAGATAACTACAACATAGATATAAAACTGCCAAATACAAAACAGTTAATAATATCTACAGAAGCGGCAGTAGAAAATATATCTTCTACCGTTTTGTTAAATTCACTAGATTATGAGGAGTTTTTAGCCTATGAACCAAAATATGACTCTACTGCCTTAAATCACTTTTTGCAACTTGGCGGTTATCCGGTAATGCACTCTTTATCTAGTGATGAGAGGCAGATATTTTTGCAGAGAAAACTCTCGGCAAAGTTAGATGCTGTTGAGCTTAGTATTTTAACTATAGTCGCAAAAAACGCATCTTTAAGACTCTCCGCTTTTGCTATTTATGAAAGATTAAAAAATGAGAGAAAAATATCAAAAGACAAACTTTATCAAAATTTAAGCTCTCTTATACAAAAAAGATATGTATATGAGTTGGAAAAATATGCACATAAACGTGCAGTGAAAAAGCTTTATTTGTGTGATATAGCTATAAAAAATGCTTTAACGACACAGAAACATTTTGCTAGGCTTTTTGAAAATCTAATATTTTTAGAGATGATAAAACGAAACTTTGAACTTTTTTACACTGATAACATAGACTTTTATCTGCCTCATCACAACAGAATCGTACTCTCTATGCCCTTTGCCACCAAAGATATTTTATTTAAAAAGATAGAGAGTATTGAAGCTTTTATTATCGAAAATGGAGTCTTACATGTAGAGGTGGTAACAGTCGGCTCTGAGGGAACTCTAATGCACCCTTTTGTTACTGTTAAAATGATGCCCTTTTCACAGTGGGCTATCATTGAAGGCGAAGAGTGAACTATAATTTCAGTTAGCATCTATAATGCTTTGTATAACATCTAAGCCTTCAATTAAATCACTTATATCTACTCCCTCAATCATGTATCTTTTTTTACTTTTGGGACAACTATCTGTTTTTCTGTTTTCATCTTCAAGATTATGAATTTTTCCACTCTTTAGTGTTGTGTTGTTTTCATAAACAATAAATCCGTTTTTTAATTCACAATGCCTCTGTGATGCCTGTAAAAAAATACCGCTTAACAGAGTAACGAAAAGTAAAACTTTTATAGATTTCCTTTTTTATCCAATTTTAGAAGATATATATCTTTACCTTGTGAAACTCCACCCTCGCTATAACCGACAACAACAATGCCATCTTCTGTTTTCCATGAAGCATTACTGCAAACATAAAGTTTCACTTTTTTTCCTCGAACTTCTTTGTCTTGTACTTCTATGTAACCGTCATCACAATATGGACATTTACCT
>WFND01000045.1 GCA_015484575.1 Helicobacteraceae bacterium | reverse complement strand
TTTTATAAACAGGTATTTAGAATTAGAGAGCGGGAAGAGTCATTTTCTAAAGAGAAAATAGAGATGTATTTTGCAGAATATTTACATTAGAATAATGTAATAGAATTTTTAAAAATGTTTCCAAGGCTCTATGTACTCTTGTAGTATATCTTTACATGTAAGAGATAAAAAACGTTCACCCTCTTTTGGTTTACATGTAAAGCTGTAGCTTTCATCTTTAAAAATAAATTTTAGAGCAAAAGCGTGGAGGTATCCTCTTGTCTCTTTTTTTGCTTCATCGGTATTGGCATAACGTATATCTCCTGCTATGGGAGAGCCTATGCTTTTAAGAGCAACACGTATCTGATGAGTTTTTCCGGTATGTGGTTTGATTAGAAAAAATCTCTCATTCGGACGTATAGATTTACTGATAAACTGGGTAATTGCAGGATTTTTGGAAGTTTTGGAAAATTTATAATTTCCACGTCTAGCACTAACCATGTCACCTTTTATCCAACCCTGCTTCTTTTTAGGCTTTCTAGTTGATATTGCGATGTAATATTTCTGTATCTCTCTAGTTTCAAAAAGTTTTGTAAAAATCTGTGCAGCTTCTTTGGTTTTTGCCAAGATAAGAAGCCCTGAAGTCATCTTATCTAATCTGTGAACACTGTATAACCGCTCTAAGGATAATAATTTTTTAGCTAATACAACAACACCTGCTTCATCTTCTGAATGAAAGTTTAAATCTGCAGATTTGTTTATAATAATAAAATCACTGTTTTGAAAAAGTAAGTCTATATATTTCACCTTCTGCGAGAGTCTCTATTTCTTGAACGATTTCTGTGAGATTGTGAACGATTCCCAATAGGCTCTGCTTTTATGGCAGGGTCGGGTATAAAGCCCTTAATTCTCACTCTCTCAATAGGACTTTTTATAAGTTTTTGAATATTTTTTAAAAGAGCATCTTCATCTATGCAGACAAGAGAGACAGCTTTACCCTTGTTCCCTGCACGACCTGTTCTACCTATGCGATGTACATAATCTTCAGGTACATTCGGTAGTTCATAATTTACAACATGAGGGAGTTGATCTATATCTATGCCACGAGCTGCTATATCTGTTGCGACAAGTACGCGAATTTTGCCATCTTTAAAATTTGCTAGTGCTTTTGTTCTTGCACTTTGACTTTTGTTTCCATGTATAGCAGCAGAGGTAATACCATCTTTTTCTAACTGAGTGCTAAGACGATTTGCTCCATGCTTTGTGCGTGTAAATACAAGCACCTGTTCCCATTTTTCACTATTTATTAGATGTGAAAGAAGTTCACGTTTTCGCTCTTTATCTACCGGGTGTACAACCTGTTCTACTATCTCTGAAGTTTTATTTCTCTGGGCTACTTCTATGAGAGTAGGTCTGTTTAGAAGCTTATCTGCTAGTTTTTTTATATCATCTGAAAAAGTTGCAGAAAATAGTAAGTTTTGACGTTTTGAGGGAAGAAGTTTTAAGATTTTTTTAATGTCGTGAATAAACCCCATATCAAGCATTCTGTCAGCCTCATCAAGTATTAAAAACTCTATATTAGATAGTAAGATTGCCTTTTGTTCTATAAGATCAAGAAGACGACCCGGTGTAGCCACGACAATATCCACACCTTTTTTCAGACTGTTTATCTGAGGTTTTATACCTACACCGCCAAATATTACGGTTGATTTATACGGCAGATATTTACCGTAAAGATTGATACTCTCACCTACTTGAGCCGCAAGTTCACGAGTAGGTGTTAAAATAAGAGCCTTGACTTGTGGTTTTCCTTTTGTATTAGGAAGTTGAGTAAGATGTTGAAGTAGTGGCAGAGTAAAACCCGCTGTTTTCCCTGTACCGGTCTGAGCACCTGCCAATACATCTTTTTTTTCTAAGATAAGAGGAATAGCTTTTTTTTGAATAGGAGTAGGTTTTGTGTAACCTTGTTCTTTGATAGCACGTAAAATAGGTTTTGATAAACCCAAGTTTGAAAATGACATTGATATACCTTAATTTATGAGTAAAACGGAGTCAGTTGAAGATTAAAAGACACTTGATTTAAAGCATTATACCATGTTTATAAGTAGCAGAGCATAAATAATCTCATTGAACTATGAGATTATTTATGCTCTGCTACTTAGGTGAGTTTAGATATAATTTCACACAAGGACTCCTATATGTTATCAATCAAACGTCATAAACATCGTATCCATCCCTGCTCGTCAGAGCGTAAAGCAGAGCTGTTAAAGCACCTTCTTACATGTAACGAAGCATCGAGTATCTTGGTTGTTGCTTCAAAAAATGTAAAAGATGTTCAAAAACTTGTTGAAAATAGAGATATTATAGTGACAGATGATATGTCTCTTTTAGAATTTCCACAACTTCAACGTGATGTTCTGATTAGTTACGATTTACCTAGTGATGCGAACGCCTATCTTGAAAGAATTACACATGCTAAGACACAAGCACTAATCATACTTGAACCAGAAGATCAAGATAAACTCTACCCGATAGAGACGCTTTTATCAAGAGTGTTAATGCAAGAGGTTATTAGTGGATTTGAGGTGCAAGCACCTGAATTAAGCCGTGAAGAACGTCCTATAAGAAAAACTCAACATAAAAATATGTATGAAAAAAAGCCTTATGCTAAAAAAGGCTCTAAACATTTAAGTTCAAAACGTACTGCTAAGCGTATTAGTATCAAGGCGATAAAACCTAAGTCCGACGAATAGGAAATAATTTTTTATAAGTTAAACATCTCCAGAGCCACTCTAGTGGACCAAATTTAAAATATTTTAGCCAGATAAAACTATATACTATCTGTAATATATATAGTGCAAAAGCTAAAAGTGTAATCTCTACAATTCCCATAGTTGCAAACTTATTTCCAAAAAATGGATAGAAGATTAAATAACCAAAGAGTGTGTGCATAATATAGTTGCTAAAAGACATTTTTCCAACAAATGAAAACATATGAAGTATCTTTTTAAATGGTGCTTTTTTGTATATAATAGCCAATATATTTATATACGCCATTGCCATAAATATCTGTCCTGTAACAGCAAATATTTTATAGAGTATATTTTTAAAATCAATAGAAAAAACAGCCATACTTCCACCTATGAAATCTGATGAGATAGTGAAAAACAGACCTGAAACAGTTAAAAAAAGCAGTAACTTTTTAGAGTAAATTGTTGATTTGAAATACTCTATACTCATAAGATAGTATCCAAATAAAAATAGAGCCAATATTTTGCTTAAACGTCCGGCAGGAAGTAAGTCATAGTATCTCCAAAATAGATTATGCCAGTTTGTATTTAGCACCTCCCAAAATGTGCCATATCGAAAATAAAAAGTAAGACCTTCCGGCGAAATATCCGTATATGTTTTGTATGCACTAAGTTGATGAGGTATAAAATCCGGAAAAAATACAGCACTAATTACATCTTTTATAAGCCAAATATAGTAAAAAACTACACTATATAAAAGAAGTTTTTTATTGTCAAAATTGCGAAAGAGTATAAATACAAAACCGACAAGTGCATATATCATCAAAATATCTCCTGACCAGAAAAAAGCGTGAATAGCTCCAAAAATCATTAAAATACCAAGTCGTCTCCTGTAAGTTTTAATAAAATCATTCTGATTATTTCTAAATTTGTTAAATTGCAAGAAAAAACCTATACCAAAAAGCATAGAAAAGATAGCATAAAATTTTGTATCTATAAAAATCATAAACAGATGTTTAAAAATATCATTGTATTGATAATAATCC
>WFND01000044.1 GCA_015484575.1 Helicobacteraceae bacterium | reverse complement strand
TATAATGGCTGTAACTAAAGAAGACGTATTAGAATTTATTTCTGGTTTATCTGTACTTGAGCTTTCTGAGCTTGTAAAAGAATTTGAAGAAAAATTTGGTGTATCTGCACAACCTGTTGCTGTTGCCGGTGTTGCCGGTGGAGATACAGCTGCTGCTGAAGAAAAAACTGAGTTTGATGTAATCTTAACTGACTGTGGTGCTAAGAAAATTAATGTTATTAAAGCGGTACGTGCATTAACTGGTTTAGGTCTTAAAGAGGCAAAAGCTGCTGCTGAAGAGACTCCATCAACAATTAAAGAAGGTGTTGATAAAGATGCTGCTGAAGAAGCTAAAAAAGCTCTTGAAGAAGCAGGTGCAACTGTAGAACTTAAATAAGTTTTCTATCTTAACTAGCTTTAATTAGAGATAGTTTTAACTCTGCTTTGCAAAGTTAAAGCTCACTCTTAATAGGCTAAGCAGAACTATTTGGCTCATAAACAAGGTGATTTTGTCACTCTGTTTATGAGCCTTTGGTGGTTATAACCACTAATATCTTTTACCTGTGGATCTTTCTAAGGACGCTTAGAACAGTTTCTTCTTCTATCTTATGATAGATTTCAATTAAAATTTTACTTATCAAGGAAGAGTATGTTAAATAGTCTCTATTCTGGTAACCGCTTACGTGTTGATTTTGCTAAAACAGCTCAACAGATTGAAGTGCCAAACCTTCTGCAATTACAGCAAAGTTCTTATGATACATTTTTAATGTTAGATAAAAAAGATCGTTCGCTTAGTGGAGTTGAACGTGTGTTTGACTCAGTATTTCCTATTCATGATTCACAAAATCGCCTAACTTTAGAATATATTAACTCTGAAACAGTTAAGCCTAAATACACTGTACGTGAATGTATGGAGCGTGGATTGACATACTCTATCTCTTTACGTATGAAGACACGTCTGGTTCTTTGGGATCGTGATGAAAATACAAAAGAGAAATTAGGTGTAAAAGATATTAAAGAGCAGTCAATTTTTGTTCGTGATATTCCTCTTATGACAGACAGAACATCATTTATTATCAATGGTGTTGAGCGTGTTGTTGTAAATCAGCTTCACCGTTCTCCGGGTGTAATTTTTAAAGAGGAAGAGGCTACGACAGCAGGTAATAAACTTATCTACACAGGTCAAATTATTCCAGACCGTGGTTCATGGCTCTATTTTGAGTATGATCCTAAAGATATTTTATATATGAGAATTAATAAACGTCGTAAAGTTCCCGTAACTATTATGTTTAGAGCTTTAGGCTACTCTAAGCAAGATATTTTAAAGATGTTTTATCCTCTTCAAACCATATCTATTCAAGATAATAACTTTTTAATGGATTTTAAAGTAGAAAATTTTGGTGGACGCTTAGATTATAATCTTATCTCCGCTGATGGTGAGACGGAACTTATGAAAGCCGGGAAACGTCTTACCGCTAAGAAGGCTCAAAAATTTATAGATGAAGGTCATACTAAAATTCAGTATCCGACTGAAATCTTAATAGAGCGTTATCTAGCTGAACCTATTATCGACCCTGAAACGGGAGAGGTTCTTTTTGATACTATGACGGCTCTTGATGAGACTAAACTTAAAAAGATGTCTGAAGCAGGTGTGAGTGAGTTTGTAATAGCAAATGATTTAGCAGAAGGTCATGATAATGCAATTATAAATGCATTTTTAGCCGATGCGGACTCTTTAAAACTTTTAAAACAGACAGAAGAGATTGAAGATGAAAATGATTTATCGGCAATTCGTATATATAAAGTCATGCGTCCCGGTGAGCCGGTAACAAAAGAGGCTGCCAAAATATTTGTAAATCAACTGTTTTTTGACCCTGAAAGATATGACTTAACACGTGTCGGT
The DNA here is from genome assembly GCA_015484575.1 of Helicobacteraceae bacterium. GTDB lineage: Bacteria > Campylobacterota > Campylobacteria > Campylobacterales > Sulfurimonadaceae > S010-53. The sequence goes on along the minus strand of WFND01000044.1, from coordinate 20,995 downwards.
CGTATGAAGATGAACCATAAACTAGGACTTAATGTTCCGGTATATATTACTGTATTAACTAACGAAGATATTATTAACTCTGTAAAATATGTTATTAAAGTTAAAAATGGTCAAGGTCATATAGATGATAGAGATCACTTAGGAAATCGCCGTATTCGCTCCATAGGTGAGCTTCTTGGTAATGAGTTACACAATGGTCTTATTAAGATGCAAAAGGCTATTAAAGATAAATTATCTACTATGAGTGGTCCAATGGCTGAGTTGATGCCACATGATTTGATTAACTCTAAAATGATTACATCGACTATTATGGAGTTCTTTTCAGGCGGACAACTTTCACAATTTATGGATCAGACAAATCCACTTTCAGAGATAACGCATAAACGTCGCCTTTCAGCTTTGGGTGAGGGTGGTTTAGTAAAAGAGCGTGCAGGTTTTGAAGTGCGTGATGTTCACCCTACACACTATGGTCGTATCTGTCCTATTGAGACTCCAGAGGGTCAAAATATCGGTCTTATTAACACTTTGGCAACATATTCAAAAGTTAATGAGTACGGTTTTATTGAAGCACCATATAATATAGTCAAAGATGGTGTTGTTCAGATGGGTGCTCAAAATGTTGTCTATCTTACGGCAACGCAAGAAGAGGGTAAATCAATTGCCGCTGCATCAAATAGTATAGATGATGAAGGAAGATTTCTTGATGATCTGATTGAAGTACGTCGTGATGGAGAGATTGTTCTAGGTAAAGCTAGTGATTGTGAATACATGGATCTCTCATCTCATATGGTTGTAGGTGTTGCCGCTTCGCTTATTCCATTTTTGGAGCATGATGATGCCAACCGTGCTTTAATGGGTTCAAATATGCAACGTCAAGCAGTTCCACTGCTTCGTGCACAAGCACCTATGGTAGGAACTGGAGTTGAAAAGCATGTTGCCCGTGACTCTTGGGAGTGCATAAAAACAAAACGTGGTGGAGTTATAGAGAAAGTAGATGCTAAGCATATCTATGTGATGGGTGAAGATGAAGATGGTACATTTATAGATTACTATCCACTGCAAAAAAATCTACGTACTAACCAAAATACGACATTTGCTCAAAAACCGATAGTAAAAATCGGTCAAAAAGTGAGTACAGGTCAAATTATTGCCGATGGTCCAAATATGGATCAAGGTGAATTGGCTATCGGTGTTAATGCAATGGTTGCATTTATGCCTTGGAATGGTTATAACTATGAAGATGCGATTGTTATGAGTGAGCGTATGATTCGTAATGACTCTTTTACTTCAGTACATATATATGAAAAAGAGGCTGAAGCACGTGAACTTAAGCATGGTGTAGAAGAGATTACAAGAGATATTCCTAATGTTCGTGACGATGAGTTGACTCATCTTGATGAGAGCGGTATCGTTAAAATCGGTACAAATGTTAGCGGTGGAATGATTCTTGTAGGAAAAGTCTCCCCAAAAGGCGAAGTTAAACCAACTCCGGAAGAGAGACTTTTACGTGCTATATTTGGTGAAAAAGCCGGACATGTCGTAAATAAATCACTCTATTGTCCACCAAGTATGGAAGGCGTTGTTGTTGACATCAAAGTATTTACCAAAAAGGGATATGACAAAGACCCTCGTGCTTTAGAGATTGAAAAAGCAGAGCGTGATGAGCTTGAGCGTGAGCATTACGACCGCCTATTGATGATAGATAAAGAGGAGATGCTACGTATCGCTTCACTACTGACCAAAGAGCCTTTGGCATCTGATGTAAAAGTTGGTGAAAATGAGTACAAAGAGGGTGAATTAATTAATGCTGATGATCTTGCAGGAGTAAATCGTTTTGCGATGAATAGTATTATTAAAGCTTTTAGTCAAAGTGTTCAAGATGAATACAATAAGACTAAAAATCACTTTCAAAAGCAGAAAAAACTTTTTAGAAATGAGCATGAAGAGAAGCTTAATATCTTAGAAAAAGATGATATTTTACCTAACGGTGTTGTTAAGTATGTAAAAATCTATATCGCAACAAAACGTAAACTGCGTGTTGGTGATAAGATGGCAGGACGCCATGGAAATAAAGGTATTGTATCAAATATCGTTCCTGAAGTTGATATGCCTTATCTATCTGATGGAACACCTGTTGATGTCTGTCTAAATCCTCTTGGTGTACCTTCTCGTATGAATATCGGTCAGATTTTAGAGATGCACCTTGGTATGGTTGGAGCTGAACTTGGAAATCAAATCCAAGATATTTTTGAAGAAAAGCAGGCTGATTTTATAGAGCAGTTACGCTCTAAAATGATTGCAATTGCAGATGTGGCAGGTCTTATGGATGCGGCAAATGTGATAGGTGCAATGGATGATGAAACCTTCTTGGGTTATGCTCGTGACTGGTCAAAAGGGGTTAAGTTTGCGACACCGATTTTTGAAGGTGTAAATGCTGATGAATTTGTAAAACTTTTTGAGTTGGCAAAACTTGATAATGATGGAAAAACAGTTCTATTTGATGGAAAAACGGGAGATCAGATAAAAGAGCGTGTTAATGTAGGCTATATGTATGTTCTTAAACTTCACCACTTAGTTGATGAGAAAATTCATGCTCGTTCAACAGGACCGTATTCACTAGTAACACAGCAACCTGTCGGCGGTAAAGCACTATTTGGTGGACAACGTTTTGGAGAGATGGAAGTTTGGGCATTGGAAGCTTATGGAGCATCTGCAGTTTTAAAAGAGATGTTAACTATAAAATCGGATGATGTTGAGGGACGTGTTAGAGCTTATAAAGCGATAACTAAAGGTGAGAGAGTGCCAGAGTCAGGTATTCCTGAAACACTGTTTGTATTAACTAAAGAGCTTCAGGCACTGGCTCTTGATATTGAGATTTTTGATGAGGTAGAAGACGATGAGTAGATTAGTACCAATTGAGATAAAAGAAGATAATCGTCCTAAAGACATTAAGCAGCTACAGTTTCGCCTTGCGAGTCCCGAGAAGGTTCTCTCATGGAGTCACGGTGAAGTTAAAAAGCCGGAAACTATAAATTATCGTACATTAAAACCGGAACGTGACGGTCTGTTTTGTGCAAAAATATTTGGTCCTGTACGTGATTATGAGTGTCTTTGCGGAAAATATAAAAAGATGCGTTATAAAGGCGTAGTCTGTGAAAAATGTGGTGTTGAGGTCACTAGTACAAAAGTGAGACGTGTGCGTATGGGTCATATCGATTTAGTTACACCTGTTGCACATATCTGGTATGTAAGTTCACTTCCATCCCGTATAGGTACGCTTCTTGGTGTTAAAATGAAAGATCTTGAACGTGTATTGTATTATGAAGCGTATATTGTAAAAAATGCCGGTGAAGCATTTTATGATGCGGAGCAGAGTACGCCTATATTAAAATATGACGTACTAAATGAAGAGCAGTACAGAACTTTGATGTCACGCTATTCTGAGAGTGGTTTTGAAGCTGAGATGGGTGGACAGGTTATTCGTGATCTGCTTGAAGATATTGATCTTGTTGACCTTTTTGCACAGCTAAAAGAAGATATAGAAAAGACTAATTCAGAAGCAAAACGCAAAACTATTGTAAAGCGTCTAAAAGTTATTGAATCATTTTTAAATTCTGGAAATAATCCGGGTTGGATGATGCTTACGGCACTACCTGTTTTACCGCCGGAGCTACGTCCTCTTGTAAGTCTTGATGGCGGTAAATTTGCTGTCTCTGATGTAAACGATCTATATCGTCGTGTAATTAACCGTAACCAGCGTTTAAAGCGTCTTATTGAGCTAGAAGCACCTGAGATTATTGTTCGTAATGAGAAGCGTATGCTGCAAGAGTCTGTTGATGCACTTTTTGACAACGGTCGTCGTGCAAATGCGGTTAAAGGGGCAAATAAACGTCCACTTAAGTCACTCTCTGAAATTATCAAAGGTAAGCAGGGTCGTTTCCGTCAAAATCTTCTTGGAAAACGTGTTGACTTTTCCGGTAGGAGTGTTATTGTTGTTGGACCAAGTTTGCGTATGGATCAGTGTGGACTTCCTAAGAAAATGGCATTAGAGCTATTTAAGCCACACTTGATTGCAAAGCTAGAAGATAAAGGTTACGCAACTACGGTAAAAGCTGCTAAGAAGATGATAGAAGATAAGACAAATGAGGTGTGGGAATGTCTATCTGAAATTGTTGATGGATACCCGATTATGCTAAATCGTGCTCCGACTCTACATAAGTTATCTATTCAGGCATTTCATCCGATTTTGATTGATGGAAAAGCTATTCAGTTACACCCGCTTGTATGTGCGGCATTTAATGCTGACTTTGACGGGGATCAGATGGCAGTTCACATTCCTCTTGGTTCTGAAGCTATAGCTGAGGCAAAAGTTTTAATGCTTTCAAGCATGAATATCTTGCTTCCTGCATCGGGTAAAGCAATAGCAACACCTTCACAGGATATGGTACTTGGAACATATTACATCACTTTAGAGAAAAATGGTGTAAAAGGGGCTAATAAACTTTTCTCTTGTGTGGATGAGGTGATTATAGCATTAGAGCATGGTGCTTTGGATTTACATGCAAAGATACGTACACGTGTCGATGGGCGTATGATTCAAACCACTGCCGGAAGACTGCTTCTTAAGGCAATACTGCCAGATTTTGTTCCTGTTAATCTATGGAATAAAGTCATGAAGAAAAAAGCTATCGCTGCTATTGTTGATTATGTTCAAAAATATGGTGGTATAGCAGTTACTGCAAGTTTCTTGGATAGATTGAAAGATTTAGGTTTTAAACATGCAACTGAAGCCGGAGTATCTATCTCTATTGCCGATATTATTATTCCAGATGAGAAGAAAGAGTTGATTATTAACTCTAAAAACAGAGTAAAAGAGATTCAAAAACAGTTTGAAGCAGGTCTATTGACTGAACAAGAACGTTATAATAAAATTATTGATGTCTGGACAGATACAAATAATACTGTTGCCGGTATGATGATGGATTTAGTTGAAAATGACAAAGATGGTTTTAACTCTATTCATATGATGGCAGATTCTGGAGCTCGTGGTTCTGCCGCACAGATTCGTCAATTAGCCGGTATGCGTGGTCTTATGGCTAAACCTAGCGGGGATATTATTGAAACTCCGATTATCTCAAACTTTAAAGAGGGTCTGAATGTACTTGAGTATTTTATCTCTACTCACGGTGCTAGAAAAGGTCTTGCAGATACTGCACTTAAAACAGCAAATGCAGGTTATTTGACTCGTAAACTTGTTGATGTTGCTCAAAATGTTAAAGTTGTTGAGCATGATTGCGGTACTCATGAAGGTATTGAAATTACAGATATATCTATAGGTAATGAGCTTATAGAGCCTTTAGAAGATCGTGTTTTAGGTCGTGTTTTAGCTGAAGATGCTATTGACCCTATAACAAATGAGATACTGTTTCCTGAGGGAACTTTGATAGATGAGATTAAGGCACAGACAATAGTAGAGGCCGGAATTAAATCAGCTCACATAAGAACACCTACTACATGTAAAAGTGAAGATGGTATCTGTGCTTTATGTTATGGCCTTAATCTAGGTACAGGTGAGATTGTGCGTCGTGGTGAAGCGGTCGGTGTTGTTGCGGCACAATCTATCGGTGAGCCGGGAACACAGCTTACACTAAGAACATTCCACGTTGGTGGAACAGCATCAAGCACCCGTGAAGAGCGTCAGGTAATAGCAGATAGAGAGGGATTTATACGTTATTATAATATGAAAACCTATCTATCAAAAGAGGGTAAAAATATTGTAGCAAACAGACGTAACTCTGCGGTATTGTTGGTAGAGCCAAAAATCAAAGCACCTTATGATGGTCGTATTGAAATTCAAAATGTACACGATGAGATTGTTATTAGTGTGATTGGTGAAAATGAGACTTCTCGTTATACTCTTCGTAAACATGAGGTAGCCAAACCAAATGAATTAGCCGGTGTAAGCGGTAAAATAGAGGGTAAATACTATCTTCCTTATAAACAAGGTGATATGGTTAAAGAGGATGAGTCTATTGTTGAAGCGATTAAAGATGGCTGGAATGTTCCAAATCGTATTCCGTACGCTTCTGAAATTTTAGTAGATGATGGTGCTCCGGTAACACAAATTATTGAAGCAAAAGAAGAGGGTACCGTAAAATTTTACCTGCTTAAGGGTGACTATTTAGAGAGACACGATAACGTTAAAAAGGGTCATAAAGTAGATGAAAAAGGACTCTTTGCAGTTGTAATTGATAAAGAAAATCGTGAAGCGGCACGTCACTATGTTGCTCGTGGCTCCATAGTAAGTGTAGATGATGATCAAGAGGTTAAAGTAGATGATGTATTGGCAAAACCTGCTGATGATGAATCAATAGTTATAGCAGAGTGGGATCCATACTCAAATCCTATTATTTCAGAGTCAAACGGTAAGGTAACTTTTGAGGATATTATTGCCGGAGTGACAGCTTCTGAACAGTTTGATGAATTAACAGGAAAAACTCGTCTAATGTTAAATGAATATATTGCCGCTGAGTATAAACCTGCAATTGTTTTAGCAACAGAAGATGGTGAAGTTATTCGCTACTCAATTGAGCCAAAAACACAAATTTTTGCTCAAGAAGGTGCAGATGTCAAGATTGCTGATATTTTAGCAAAAACTCCAAAAGCACTACAAAAATCAAGTGATATTACAGGGGGTCTTCCTCGTGTATCTGAACTATTTGAGGCACGTCGTCCTAAAGCTACGGCACTTATAGCAGAGATAGATGGAACAGTTAGTTTTGGAAAACCATTACGTGGAAAAGTACGTATAATCATCTCATCAGATAATGGTATCGTTAAAGAGTATTTTGTAGATAAAAACCTACATGCACTGGTAAATGACGGTGAGTTTGTCCACTCTGGTGAGCGTCTTACTGACGGCATCTTATCTTCACATGAAATTTTACGTATATTGGGTGTTAAAGCACTATATAACTATCTTGTTAGCGAAGTTCAGCAAGTTTATCGCCGTCAGGGTGTAAATATTGCAGATAAACATATCGAGGTTATCTTCACTCAGATGTTACGTCAAGTTAAGATTTTACGTTCCGGTGATACTAAGTTTATCGAAGGTGATTTAATTAGTAAACATAGATTTGTAGAAGAGAATACCAAGATATTACGCTTAGGCGGAGAACCTGCAATTGCAGAGCCGTTCCTTGTCGGTATAACACGTGCTTCCGTAAGTGCTGATTCTATTATCTCAGCAGCATCTTTCCAAGATACTACAAAAGTATTAACAGAAGCCGCTGTTTCTGCTAAGATAGATGACTTAACTGATTTAAAAGAAAATGTAATCATCGGTCGTACCATTCCTGTTGGAACAGGTATCTATAAAGATGAACTAATTCAGTTTGAAAAAGATGAATCATAGAAACATCTAACCTTTTTACATGTAAAGCATTATAGCTTTACATGTAACGCCTTTTTTTATAATCATTAAAATATTCTTAAAATAAGCTCAAATTTATCTTTTTTTCATTATAATCACGCGTTTAATACTCTTTTGAGTAATTTTACTGGAACAAACTAAGAAAGGAAACAGATGCCAACAATTAACCAATTGGTACGTAAAGAACGTAAACGTGTTCTTAAAAAATCTAAGTCACCTGCACTTGTAGAGTGTCCTCAGCGTCGTGGTGTATGTACTCGTGTATATACAACAACACCAAAAAAACCAAACTCGGCTCTTCGTAAAGTAGCTAAAGTTCGTTTAACTTCAGGATTTGAAGTTATCTCATATATCGGTGGTGAAGGTCATAACCTTCAAGAACACTCTATTGTACTTGTACGTGGTGGTCGTGTAAAAGATTTACCGGGTGTGAAATATCATATTGTTCGTGGTGCGTTAGATACTGCGGGTGTTGCAAATCGTACGGTTGCCCGTTCTAAATATGGAACTAAGAGACCTAAATAGATAAAAATTGAGACAGGAATCGTAGAGATTTTTGAGTAAATTATAAATTGAAGAAGGAAAAATAAATGAGAAGAAGAAGCGCTCCAGTACGTGAGATCATGCCTGATCCCGTTCACGGAAGTAAAATCGTAACAAAATTTATCAATAAAGTTATGCTTGATGGTAAAAAAAGTGTTGCAGAAAAAATCATCTATAGTGCATTAGATATTATCAGTTCACGTGGTGAAAAGTCAGGTATTGAAACTTTCAATGAAGCTATTGAAAACATCAAGCCTATTATTGAGGTTAAAAGCCGCCGTGTCGGTGGGGCAACTTATCAAGTTCCAGTAGAAGTTCGTCCAGTTCGTCAACTCTCTCTTGCTATTCGTTGGTTAGTAGATGCAGCTCGTAAGCGTAATGAGCGTACTATGGCTGAACGTCTTGCAAATGAATTAATGGATGCGGCAACCGATAAAGGTGCAGCATTCAAGAAGAAAGATGATACATACAAAATGGCAGAAGCTAATAAAGCATTTGCTCATTACCGTTGGTAATAATTTTGTAATTTTGGTGAAGTACAATCGTACTTCACTTCATCGACCTCTTTTGTGAGTTACATGTAAGGTAAATCATAAAAGAGGTCACTCTCATATATAAACTTAAGGTATTAAAAATGGCAAGATCTCATAAGCTTGAAGATGTAAGAAACATTGGTATTGCTGCACATATAGATGCAGGTAAAACAACAACAACAGAGCGTATATTATTTTATACGGGTGTTGAGCATAAAATTGGTGAAGTACATGATGGTGCTGCAACTATGGACTGGATGGAGCAAGAGCAAGAGCGTGGTATTACAATTACTTCAGCTGCAACTACTTGTGAATGGCAAGGCAAACAGATAAATATTATCGATACTCCGGGTCACGTTGACTTTACTATTGAAGTTGAGCGTTCTATGCGTGTTCTTGATGGTGCTGTTTCAGTTTTCTGTGCAGTTGGTGGAGTTCAGCCACAATCAGAGACGGTATGGAGACAGCGTAACCGTTATCGTGTTCCATCTATTGTTTTTGTTAATAAGATGGATAGAACAGGTGCAGACTTTTACGAAGTTGAGTCACAAATTCGTGATCGTTTAAAAGGTAATCCGGTTCCTATTCAACTGCCAATCGGTGCAGAAGAGAACTTTGAAGGTGTTATTGACCTTGTTAAGATGAAAGAGATAGTCTGGGATGAAGATGCCGCTATGGGTTCTGCTTATCATGAACAAGATATTCGTGCTGAGTTGCAAGATAAAGCTGATGAGTATCGTGCAAACATGATAGAAAAAATTTCTGAATCAGAAATCAATGAACACTTAATGGAAAAATTCTTAGAGGGTGAAGAACTTACTGATGAAGAGATTGTTGCAGGTATCAAAGCGGCTACAATCAATATGGAAATTGTTCCAATGACTCCGGGTACTGCATTTAAAAATAAAGGTGTTCAGACTTTGCTTGACGCTGTTGTTGCTTATCTGCCATCTCCTGTAGAATCAGAAGCTATCATGGGTACTATGATGGATGATGAGACTGTGGAAGTTGCTGTTGCTTCGACTGATGATGGTCCATTTGCTGCGTTGGCATTTAAAATTATGACTGACCCATTTGTCGGTGTTCTTACTTTTATTCGTGCTTATCGTGGTTCATTGGACTCAGGTTCTTATGTTCACAACTCAACAAAAGATAAAAAAGAGCGTGTAGGTCGTATCGTTAAGATGCACGCAATTAAGCGTGAAGAGGTAAAAACAATTTATGCCGGTGAAATTGGTGCGGTTGTCGGTCTTAAATCTACAACTACAGGTGATACCTTGTGTTCTCCGGATGAGTTGGTTGTCCTTGAAAGAATGGACTTTCCAGATCCGGTTATCTCTGTTGCGGTTGAGCCAAAAACAAAAGCTGACCAAGAAAAGATGGGTATCGCACTAGGTAAACTAGCTGCAGAAGATCCATCTTTTAGAGTTCATACTGATGAAGAGACCGGGCAGACTATTATCTCTGGAATGGGTGAGTTACACTTAGAAATTCTTGTCGATAGAATGTTTAGAGAATTTAAAGTCGATGCAGAAGTTGGTGCTCCACAAGTTAGTTACCGTGAGTCTATCAAAGATGAGGTAGAGCAAGAGTATAAATATGCAAAACAGTCAGGTGGTCGTGGTCAATTTGGTCATGTATTTCTTCGTATTAAGCCGGGTGAACCAGACAGCGGATTTGTTTTTCACAATGAGATTAAAGGTGGAGCAGTTCCAAAAGAGTTTATTCCAGCAGTTGAAAAAGGTTGTTCTGAGACAATGCAGACAGGTGTTTTAGCCGGTTATCCTATGGAAGATTTGGATATTACACTTTATGATGGTTCATATCATGATGTTGACTCGAATGAGATGGCATTTAAACTTGCTGCATCAATGGCTATGAAAGAGGGTTGTCGTAAAGCATCTCCTGCTATATTAGAACCTATGATGAAAGTTGAAGTTGAAGTTCCTGAAGACTTTATGGGTGATGTTATAGGTGACCTTAATCGTCGTCGTGGTCAGGTTAACAATATGGGTGACAGAAGCGGAAATAAAATTGTTGATGCTTTTGTACCACTTTCTGAGATGTTTGGGTACTCAACTGATTTACGTTCTGCAACGCAAGGACGTGCTACATATTCAATGGAATTTGATCATTATGAAGAAGTTCCACGTAACGTATCTGAAGAGATTCAGAAAAAACGTAACGGTTAAATTTAAACTTTTCTCCTCTTTTTTGAGGAGATTGCCTCTTTTAGTCTCATAATTCTTTTTCTTATTGTACAATATGTTATACCAATCCCAATTTCATAAGGTTGATTCATGTTGAAATATCTACTAATACCCTCTTTTTTAGTTACACTGTTAATTGCTGCAAACCCCATTGCTTATTCACAATTGGGTGATGAGATATATAACTCCGTTTCATCTTATAAAAAGATGACTAAAACTCTTCCACAGATGAATAGCATTATAAATAATTATATAAAAGGTATAAAAAAAACAAAAGAGCTAGGTTATAAAGTAGAATCAAAACCAAAGTTAAGTAAAGATTATCTTCTCTCATTAAGAGAACTTGATAAAAAGCGTCAAGTTATATTGACAAAGTTAAATGCAATGCTGTATCGTAGTATGGATATGAATGATGCTAAAACATTTAAAAAAATATTACATTCAGGTTTAATTGATTTTGATAAAGTGGCTGATGATGTTATACCTTTTTATAAAAGAAACTTCAGGTCAGGATCTATTAAAGAGATAGATTATCTAATTAAAAACGAAAAAAGATATAAAATTGACGCAAAAAAAGCAAACAAAGAGTATGCAAAACGACTTGAGCAGAAGCGTATAAACAGAATGAGAAATGCTGCTAAAGAGCTTGATGCTACCCGTGAAGCAAAACTAGATAGTCAAGTCGATAAAGAACGCACAAAAATAAAAAAGATGATGAATTCAGAGCTAATTCGTTAATTTTTTAATATAGTTAAATAATAAGAAGTTTTTCGCACTATCATTTGGTTATAATTGCATCACAGTTTTGTCTGTAGCAAGAGAGACTGTTCAAGTTTTTATAAAGGATACCTCATGAAAAACATGAGTACGGGCAAGTATCGCCCATACCCACAGATAGATTTGCCAAATAGACAGTGGCCGGATAATACAATTACAAAAGCACCAATCTGGTGCAGCGTTGATCTTCGTGATGGAAATCAAGCTCTAATTACACCCATGAATTTGGATCAAAAACTTGAACTGTTCAACCTCTTGCTACAACTTGGATTTAAAGTTATAGAAGTTGGATTTCCATCTGCATCAAAAGTAGAATATGACTTTTTACGTACTTTGGTAGATAAAGATTTAATTCCCGATGATGTAACAGTTCAGGTTTTGGTTCAAGCACGTGAGCATCTTATCGCTAAAACATTTGAGGCATTAGATGGAGTGAAAAATGCTATCGTGCATCTTTATAATTCAACTTCTGTTGCCCAAAGAAAGATAGTCTTTAAAAAGAGTAAGCAAGAGATTATTGATTTAGCTCTTGAGGGTGTTGAGCTTGTAAAAAAATATGAGAAAAATCATGTTGGAAATATCTCTTTGGAGTATTCACCAGAGAGTTTTACGGGAACGGAGTTGGAATTTTCAGCCGAAATCTGCAATAGAGTGACAGCTTGTTGGGGCATATCAAAAGAGCGGAAGGTAGTTATAAACTTACCTGCTACCGTAGAGATGGCTACCCCAAATATATATGCTGATCAGATAGAGTGGATGAGTAATCATTTAGATAATCGTGAGAATATATTGATCTCAACTCATACACATAATGACCGAGGTACTTCAGTTGCTGCTACTGAACTTGCACTATTGGCCGGAGCAGACAGAGTTGAAGGAACTTTGCTTAGTAATGGAGAGAGAACGGGAAATGTTGATATTATCACTTTAGCTCTCAATCTTTATACTCAAGGGGTTGATCCAAAGCTTGATTTTAGTGATGTAAATCATGTTTTAGATGTTGTTGAACGCTGTACTGCCATAGATACACATGTTCGTCACCCTTATGTCGGGGAGTTGGTATATACTGCATTTTCAGGTTCACATCAAGATGCAATAAATAAAGGATTTGCACACCAAAAACATAAACAAGATGCTCTTTGGGAAGTTCCTTACTTACCTATAGACCCAGATGATGTAGGACGCTCTTATGAGAGTATTATACGTATCAATTCACAGTCGGGCAAAGGTGGAGTGGCTTATATCTTAGAAGAGAAATTTGGTTATCATCTACCTAAAAAGATGCACCCTGAGATTGGACGTATAGTTCAAGCTGTAACAGATGCAGAGGGTAGAGAGCTTAATGCAGATGAGATTTTGGAGATATTTGAGTCAACATATTTTAGAGTAAAAGAGCATATAAGCTTTAAAAATTTGACTCTCAACTCCTGTACATCAAAAGATAAATCGGTCAATGCAAAATTGACTTATGTATTTCAAGGCAGAGAGATTCATGCACAGGGTGAGGGCAACGGACCGATAGATGCGTGTAGGAAGTCTCTATTAAAAGATTATCCGCATAATTTTACTATAAATTCATATAGTGAACACTCTTGTGGGGAACGTTCATCTGCTAAAGCAGTTGCTTATATCGCTATAGAGACCGATGAGGGTGATGTGTTTTATGGTGTAGGACGCGATACCGACATCGCAATAGCATCTATTAAAGCTCTATTTTCTGCTTTAAATAGAGCTTTTTAGATACATTTACATGTAAGTGGTTAAAAGCTAAGTCCCACGGCTATCTCAGGGTAGCCGTTTGATGAATCTCCAACGGAAGTATCATAATACTCTTGAATCCAGCCAAAAGAGGCATAAGAGTTTCCACTAGTGATAACACTGACTCCTGCTCTTGCACCATATACATTGTAGCTGTCATAGTCAGAACTATTTATAAAAGTTCTGCGGTAAAACCCACCTATATAGGGACGAAATTTCTCATGAATGGGAACAATATAAGTGATAGGAATACTAAGTTCATTAATCATAGGATCTCCACCGTACCAGCCTCTATATTCAAGTCCGCTTAGAAGGTTATCCGCGATAAAATAACTTGCATTTATGCCTAAAATCGTATAATTGCTTCCGTAGCTACTGCCGGCACCTATAGTAACTCCGATATTTTTACTTCCCTGTTCAAACATAGCAGCAGATGTAAGTGCTGTTGTAAGCAGTGTTATTATAAATATCTTTTTCATGGTTTCTCCTAAAATATGAGTGAGCCTGAATCTTCCTGTTTACTCTCAAGAAGTGGAGGCTTTGATATATCTGTAAAATACTCTTTTTTGCCATTAACGGTTGCACTAATGATACCATCTGGTTTCTCAAAATTTCTTTTGGTTTGTGGATATAGACGTATTAACTGCTCATAATAGTTACGAAACGCAGGTCCAGCTACACGCCCACCTGTTTCACGGTGACGCATAGGTGTGTTGTCATCATTACCAAACCATACTACAGTCTCTATGCTTGGAGAGTAACCTGCAAACCAAGCATCCATTGCTTTATTTGTCGTGCCTGTCTTTCCTGCTACTTCTATACCCTTGACATTAGCACGTCTTCCCGTACCACGCTTAACAACATCACGCAAGATACTCGTCATTAAGTAAGTCTGTTGAGGGCTTGTTATATATCTGCTTTTTGTCTTATACTCTATGGTATTTGCGTAAGAGTTTGATATAGAAGTGATTAATCTAGGCTCAACCTGTACACCGTGATTTGCAAATGAGGTGTAATATTTTGCCAAAGAGAGAGGTGATAAGGAGATAGACCCAAGTGATAGAGAGAGATTGTGTGGAAGATCTTTTATACCATAACGATTTAGCTCTTTTATCATAGTTCTAAGACCTATATCTGTTACAAGATTGATAGTGGCGAGATTTCTTGAGTGGACTAAAGCTTCACGCATACTCATCAAACCTTTGTAATCTTTCTCATAGTTTTTAGGCTGCCATTTTTGTGTCTGACCGTTTTTCTCATACTCATAAGTTCTTGCAACATCAACAAGCTCCGTAGCTCCACTGTAACCCAAGTCTAAAGCTACCTGATATATAAAAGGTTTAAATGCTGAGCCGGGCTGTCGTAAGCCTTGTGTTGCACGATTGTATGAACTTGACTTATAATCAACTCCACCTACTAAAGCCAATATATTTCCCGTATCAGGCTCTAGGCTGATTAAAGCACCGTTTAGTTTTGTAGCGTTAAAATCTTCATCGTCCTTTGCACGTTGCAGTGCTAGATTGTAGGCGTATTTTAGACTCTTTTTAGCAGCGTCTTGAAGTTTTAAATCTATTGTTGTATATATGTTGTAACCTCCCGTGCGAAGGTTTTCAAGCTTACCTGAAAGCTCTCTGATAACTTCATCTACAACATAAGGTGCTCTGTTTTTAGTTAGGGTGTCATCATAAACTTTTGGACGCTCATCGATTGCATCAAGATACATACTCTCATCAATCCAGCCAAGAGTGTGCATACGTGAGATAACACGGTTTGCACGTCCTAAAGATAACTCATAATTTTTTGTGGGAGAGTAGTAGCTAGGTGCTTTTGGGAGACCGACTAAGATAGCCATCTCTTTCAAGGTAAGTCTATTTAACTCTTTGTGAAAATACCCAAGTGCAGCTGTTTTAACTCCATAATAGCCGTGACCTAGATAGACTTCGTTTAAGTATCTCTCTAATATCTCCTCTTTTGTCAGTTCAAACTCTATTTTGAGTGAAAAAAGTACCTCTTTTAGTTTTCTTGATAACTTTTTCTCTCTTGTTAAAAGTGCATTTTTTACTAACTGCTGAGTAATTGTACTAGCACCTTCGACAAGTTTTCCAGCTTTTATATCTTTAATTATTGCACGTATTATCGCATCTGGATTTATACCGTGATGTTCAAAAAAGGTGGTATCCTCTATAGCTAAAAGAGCCTCTATAAGTCGTGGAGGAATCTCATCAAATGAGGCATAAAAACGGTGCTGTTTTAAAAATATATTTGCTATAAGCTCACCATTTTTGTCATATATTCGTGTTGTCTGATCCGGTCTGTAATTAACAAGTTTTTCCGTCTCATCTCCATACTCGTGTAAAAAATAGTAAGCCATTGAGGCGGTACCTATTGCACCAAGTATAAAAATTGACCAAATTATACGAATCATTGTCTAAACGCCCTTTGTGAAAAACTAGCTTCTATAAGCTGTTTTGTGTATTGATCTTTTGGATTTGAGATTATATCTTGCATCTTGCCTCTCTCTCTTACTAAGCCATCTTTTATAACACAGATGCTGTCACACAGTTGTGAAGCAGTAGTTATGTCATGCGTAACAAACAGCATCTTAAAACCTAACTCTTTTTGAAGTGAGCTTAAAAGTTCAATTATAAGAGTTCTTGTCTTAATATCAAGTGCAGTCGTAGGCTCATCAAGAAGAAGAAGCTTCGGTTTTGAACTTAGTGCCATGGCTATAACTACACGCTGTAACTGTCCTCCGGAGAGTTCAGGTGCAAAACGATTTAACAGTTTTACGTCAAGATTGACTTTTTGAAATAGTGATAGTAAATCGTCATTATCTATAAAAAATTGATTTTTAATCTTTGTTAGAGGTGAGAGTGCAGTAAATGGATTTTGCGGAACAAATGAGATATTTTTACCACGACTCAACTCAAACTTTGCATCAATATCAAGAGTGTAATTCATACTCTCACTAAGCATACCTAACAGAGCCTTTAGCGTAAGTGATTTTCCACTACCGCTCTGTCCTACTAAAGCGAGAGATTTCTCTATATCAAAAGAGATGTCAAGCAGTTTTTTATCTTCTATTTTAACAATTAGCGAGTTTAATTTTATCATTTTATTAACTCACTTATATCGTTTAAGAGTTTTTTCAAAATATTTTCATCAACACCGACTCTTACAATAAGACGGATAATTGCCCTATCAACGGTTGGTTGGCGTATGGCACCTACCAAGAAACTCTTTTTTAAAAGTTCTTGTTGTATCTCTTTTACTCTTATATTATCACCTATAAGGATAGATACAATCAGACCGGCACACTCAATATCTAAAATATCTTTAACAAGTTTTTGACGTTTTTTTATGCTTACATGTAAACTTTTATGATTTTGTAATATATACTCTAAAGCCTTATGTGAAAGAAGAGTATCAAAGAGCGAGGGAGCAGTAGCATAGATGATGGGTTTGGCACGATTTACAAGATAATCTATGATATGTTTTGAAGCTAAAATATAGCCTCCAAAGCTGCCATAAGCTTTTCCGAGCGTTCCCATTTTAATATGGTTTGGTTTTATTTTTATATGAAAATGCTCATAAACACCCATCAGTTTTTTGCCGATAACTCCACTGCTGTGAGCCTCATCAACTACAAGTATAGCGTCACTATTATCGGCTATTTCAAATATCTCTCTATCGATAATATCGCCATCCATTGAGTAGATACCCTCAACGGCTATTATCTTTCTTTTTGATTTACATGTAAGTATTTTTTCTCTTAAATCAGATACATTATTGTGTGAAAAAAAGATAACTTCTCCACTAACATTTCCAGCTGCCAACTGTCCTGAAGCGTGAAACTTTTCATCTATAAATAGTGTATCACTACGGCGTGTAAGAGCCTCTATTAGAGCGATATTTGCATTGAAGCCACTTCCTAAAATAACACCATCTTCAAAACCGTTTGCTTCACAGAGAGCTTTTTCAAAATTTTGATGTATTTTATGATAACCGTTTACCAGCATAGAGGCTTTTGGTGCATGAGTCTTATATTTTTGTAACTCCTTACATGTAAGCTTTAATAACTCTTCGTTTTCTGCTAAAGAGAGATAGTCATTTGAAGCACAATCTATAATATCATCACTGAAATATTCACGTTTTCGGTAACGATTTGAGTGTTTTAAAGCTCTTATCTCTGTTTTGTAGTACATTACATGTAAGCCTTAAGAGTCTCTACACTAAGTCCCATGGCACAGCTTTCATAACCGATTACCTCTTTTATGTACGCTTTACAAAAGCCCTCAACCATACAGCCACCGGCTTTGCCTCGCCACTCTCCGCTTTTTAGATAAGCTTCGAGTCTATCTATATCAAATGTATCAAATATATAATCAGTAGAGCTGATGTCAATAAGTTTTAATTTTGAGGAGTGATATATCATACATGTAATGATAGAAGTTTTTGAGTTGCTTTGAGACATAAGTATATCTCTAGCTTCATCTACACATTTAGCTTTTCGCAGTATCTGATTGTGAGCAGTTACGACAGTATCTGCAACAAGCAGAGGCATCTCTTGATAGTCAAACTTTTTTACAGCCTCTTTATATTTTCCAAGAGTGGCCTGATATACAAAATTTTTAGCTGATGTTGCTACTATCTGCTCTTCATTGTACTGTATTGCAGATTGCACAAAGTCTAAAGAGGCATCTTTTAAAATAGCAGCACGAGATGATGAGGCTGAACATAGACGTAACATCTAAGAGAGAGTTGCACCTAAGAAGATAGCGATAACTCCAAGGGTGATATTTACAGGTACCATAACGCTTCCTATTAATCCTAGAAGCGGTTTTGCTTTGGCGTATTCACCTATATCTATATATTTTTGAGCTCTGTTTCTTCTAAATATCATAATAACAAGATTGATACTCATAATACTCCATATAGCCTCTTTAACAAAAACCGTACTCTTTAAGTCTGTATGATGAAGCCCCATTGCTATAGCCATAATCAGAGCTGTAATGAGTAAGATAATAACAAAAGGTGTAACTATTTTAAATAGATTTTTTAGAGCATGTGAAGTTCTTTCGAGCCTTAAAGGCGGCTCTAATTGTAAAAGTGAATAATGCACGGCAAATCTCATAGTAATCATTCCCCCTACCCAGATAACAGCACTTATTACATGTAAGAATATAATTATAGAGTGGTAATTTGCAAAAATATCAGCCATTTAATACCTCCTTGACAAATGCCAATGCACTCTCTTTTGCCTCATCAAGCTTTGTAATATCTTTGCCACCTGCTTGAGCAAAATCGCCACGACCGCCACCACCGCCACCTAAAATAGGAGCGATTTTCTTAATCCAGTCACCGGCTTTTATGTCTGCATTTTTAACACCAGAGGCTAGAAGAACCTTGTCGCCCTTAATCTGAAACAGCATAACCGCAACACTTTCATGAGCATTTTTAAGCTCATCTATAAGCTCTTTAATATCTCCGTTTTTCACCTCTTGAATAACTACACTAACACCTGATATAGTGTTTACATGTAACTCCTGCTTAGAGGCACTTTTAAGCTCTGTAAGTTCATTTTTAAGAGCTTTTGTCTGCTCTTTTAAACGCTCTATACCGGCTAAAATATCACGATTTTTTACCATTTTGGCAGTTTCATTAAGTGTTGCTCTTTGTGCTTTAAAGTAGTTGTATGCAGCATTACCGCAAACTGCTTCTATACGTCTGACCCCGGCACTGACTCCGCTCTCTTTTGTGATGATAAAAGAGCCTATGGCTGAAGAGTTCTCTACGTGTGTTCCGCCACAAAACTCTACTGATGCCTTGTCAAAGCTGACTACTCTTACAATATCACCGTATTTCTCTCCAAATTGAGCTTTTGCACCACTGTTTTTTGCATCATCTATGCTCATCTCTTTAGTAAGTGATTTGATAGCTCTTGATATTTCAAGATTTACCTGCTCCTCAACTTCTGCAATCTCTGCTTCACTCATAGCTTTTGGATGAGAAAAATCAAATCGTAATCTGTTTCTCTCTACAAGTGAACCGGCTTGAGAGATATGTTCACCTAAAATATCATATAACGCACCGTGAAGAAGATGTGTAGCAGAGTGATGTTTTGCTATCTCATGGCGTGAAATATCCACTTTTGCTATAACATTTTCATTTACATATAGTGTTTTTGTAGCGTGTATATGAGATAGATTTAGATTATGAAATTTTCTTGTATCAAGAACTTCTGCACGATTTTGTATCTCTCCGCTATCTCCTACCTGTCCACCGCTTTGTGCATAAAACGGAGTGTTGTCTAGTAGTATCCACCCTTTTTGTTCAGCGTGTAAGCACTCTATTATTTTAAACTCTTCACTTAAAAGTGCCAATATTTTAGCATCGCTTTGGAGTGTTTTATAGCCTACAAAGTTATTTTGACCATGTTTTTCAAGTAAAAATTTAAAATCTCCAGATACTGCAGCATCTCCACTGCCTTTCCATGCAGCTTTTGCACGAGAACGTTGCTCTTGCATCAGTTTTTCAAAAGTCTCTGTATCTAAGTTGAGATCTTTTTCACGGAGCATATCCTGTGTTAAATCGAGAGGAAAACCGTGAGTATCATAGAGTTTAAAAGCTACTTCACCGCTAAATATATCTGTAGTGTTTTTCAACTCTTCGTTAAATAGTGCAATTCCAGAAGCGATAGTACGATAAAAACTCTTCTCTTCAAGTTCTATAAGCTCTTTAACTATAGATTTTTTACTCTCTAGGTATGGATACGTTCTGCCCATCAACTCTACAACACTATCTGCAAGTTTACACATAAACGGCTCTTTAAAACCAAGTAGGTATCCGTGGCGAACAGCACGTCTTAAGATACGGCGAAGAACATATCCGCGACCTTCATTTGAGAAGTTCACACCTTGAGAGAGTAAAAAAGTTACTGTACGGATATGATCTGCAATCACACGATAAGAGGCACCGGTTTCATAGATATACTCTTTTTGGATTAGTGATTGTACTTTTTTTATAATTGGCATAAAAACAGATGAGTCGTAGTTACTCAAAACTCCCTCTTTAACCGCTATAACACGCTCCAATCCCATACCTGTGTCTATAGATGGATGAGGTAGAGGAGTCATTGTGCCATCTTTTGAGCGGTTATACTGCATAAAAACAAGATTCCATATCTCTAAAAATCTATCACCATCTCCACCGAGATAGTCCTCTTTAGAATTAAAATTTTCTGCACCTTGGTCGTAAAAAATTTCAGAACATGGTCCACAAGGTCCCGTATCGCCCATCTGCCAAAAGTTATCTTTATCACCAAGACGCATTATTTTATCTGCAGAGATATATTTTTTCCATATATTTTCGGCATCATCATCACTATCGTGAACGGTAACATAAAGTTTTTCTATCGGAAGTTCTAAAACCTCTGTTATAAACTCCCAAGCAAAAGCGATAGCATCTTCTTTAAAATAATCACCAAAGCTAAAATTACCAAGCATCTCAAAAAATGTGTGGTGACGTGCCGTATGACCTACATTTTCTAAATCATTATGTTTGCCACCTGCTCTTAGGCATGTCTGACATGATGTTGCTCGTGGATTTTGTGGAGCTGGAATCTCTCCTGTAAAAATCGACTTAAATGGAACCATTCCTGCATTGTTAAACAGGAGTGTTGCATCATCTGGTACTAAAGGAGCACTCTCTATTAGCGTGTGCTGTTTTGATTGGAAATATTT
>WFND01000043.1 GCA_015484575.1 Helicobacteraceae bacterium | reverse complement strand
GCTCCTCAAAATGTTTACGGTTTTTCAAAACTTATGATGGATCACCTCTCTCGTGAATATATGAAAAGAGAAGATATCAGTATAGTTGGGCTTCGCTACTTTAATGTTTACGGTGCAAATGAATTTTTTAAAAATAAGACTGCCTCTATGGTGGTACAGTTTGGACATCAGATACTTTCTGGTAAAAATCCAAAGCTTTTTGAAGATTCAGATAAAATTTTACGTGATTTTATATATATAGAAGATGTTATCCAAGCAAATATAAAAGCGATGCACCCAAGACAGAGTGGTATATATAATGTGGGGACGGGTAAAGCCCGTTCTTTTCAAGATATAGTAGATATTTTACAACATGAGATGCAGACAGATTATAAGTGTGAATATATGCCAAACCCTTTTATAGGTCGCTATCAGTTTCATACAGAAGCAGACATCTTGACGACCCGTGAAGGTTTAGATTATGAGCCTAGATTTGAGCTTGAAGATGGTATAAAAGCTTATGTGCCTGAGATTAAGAGACTTTTTGAAGAAGAAGTGAAATAGTGCAACGCTTAGAGTCTAAAGAGCCAAATATCTTAGTTGTCGGTGATTTAATGATTGACCATTATCTGTGGGGAGGGTGTGAACGTATATCTCCTGAAGCACCTGTTCAGGTAGTCGATATTGCAAAAGAGACTACCGTTTTAGGCGGTGCAGGAAATGTTATAAATAATCTTGTAAGCCTAGGTGCCAAGGTTAGCGTTGCCGGAGTTATCGGTGATGATGAAAATGGTGATGAACTTCTACAGATGTTACATGTAATAGGCGTAGATACAGATGCTCTAACTGTTCAAAATGGAAGAAAAACAAGCAAAAAAAGCAGAATAATCGCAGCAAATCAGCAGATATTGCGTTATGACCAAGAGTCAAAAAATGATATTAGCGATGCAAGTGTCAATAATATACTAGACTCCTTAGAAGATATGAGCCGATTTGATATAGTTATATTATCAGATTACGCAAAAGGTCTCTTGAGAGATAACCTCTCTAGCGGTATTATAAAAAAAGCGAGAGAGAAAGATATAAAAGTCTTGGTTGATCCAAAAGGTACAGATTATTCAAAATACAAGGGTGCTCACCTTCTAACACCAAATAAAAAAGAGGCGATAGAGGCTACAAAGATAGATATAGTTGATGATGAGAGTCTAAAAGATGCTCTTTTATGGCTTAAAAATGAGTGTGAATTAGACCGCTCTATGATAACACTCTCTGAAGATGGAATAGCCATATATGATGATGGTGTTAAAAGATTTCCTACGGTTGCCCGTGAAGTTTTTGATGTTACTGGAGCTGGAGATACCGTTATAGCCTCTTTGGCATTTGCCCTTAGCGGTGGTATGAGCATAGATGATTCAGCAAAATTTGCAAATCTTGCTGCCGGTGTTGTTGTCGGTAAGATAGGCTCTGCGACAGTAACGTTAGATGAGATACTAACCTATGAGTCAAGTCTTCATCAAAGCAGTTCAGATGCACATATAAAAAGTTTTGATGAGATAGAGCATATTGTAAATTATTGTCGTAGTAACTCTAATCGAATAGTCTTTACAAACGGCTGTTTTGATATATTACATGTAGGGCATGTTAAGTATCTGCAAGAGGCTAAGAGTTATGGAGACATTTTGATTGTCGGGCTAAATTCCGATAAATCCGTTCGAGAGTTAAAAGGTCCTTCTCGTCCGGTAAACGGTGAAGATGACAGAGCTTATATCTTGGCTGCACTAGATGCTGTTGATTATGTGGTAAAATTTAGTGATGATACACCTTATGAGCTTATTAAGATGATAGCTCCGGATATTTTGGTTAAAGGCGGAGATTATGAGGGTAAAGAGGTAGTGGGAACTGAATTTGCTAAAGAGTTGAAATTGGTTAAATTTGTTGATGGAAAAAGCACAACAAAAACCATAGAAAAAATTAAAGAAGGAAACCAATGCTAAAGAAGATAGTTTTAATAGCCTTGAGTGTGAGTTCGCTTTTTGCTTTTCACACTATAGAGTTAAACATCAACGATAAGGATTTTGAGGGTAAATTACACTTTGATATGGGGCAGTTTAATGAGAGTATAATGCCAGACAGCACTTTTTTTGGTATAGGATATATGAAAGGGAGTGAGCAAAATAGTGATTTTAAAAATGCTGATGGCCTAGTTGAGGCAAATTTTCTGATGCAACGTCCATTTGGAGATAGCTCAAATCTACTCTTTGGTATGGGTATGAAGTATGAGTACAGCCGAATAGAAGATAACGATTTTTCAGCTATACCTTTGGGTTTAGAGGCTCGTTATAAACTTCCATTTGATATATCCGTACCTATGTATATCGGTGGAATTTTCTACTACTCTCCTCAAGTGCTGACTTTTAATGATGCCAAAAATTATATAGAGTATAGGGCTGAGGTGGATATTGAGATTATAGAGCGTGGGCATGTTATGGCAGGGTATAGAAATATAGATCTAAATTTTGATGCCAAAGATATGAACTATAACCGTTCATGGTATTTTGGGTTTAGATTTCAATTTTAATGCTTTTACATGTAAAGGGTATTGATTTTGGCTATGATAAGAGCCATCTTCTGTATAAAGATTTTTCTCTTACACTTAAAAAAGGGGAGATAAAAGCCATCGTAGGTGCTTCAGGCTCTGGAAAAACAACACTTTTTGAGCTTATATTGGGAAATATAAAACCTTTAAAAGGCACTATAAAAGTTGCGAAACTTTCTCAGGTTTTTCAAGACCCTTATAGCTCTTTTCACCCTAGTTACAGTGTTATAAATCAGATAAAAGATGTAGCACCTGTTGATGAGATACAGAGATACCTACAGAGTATGAATTTAGAAAAATTTCTACTAAATAAACTTCCACATGAACTATCAGGAGGACAGCTTCAACGTGCTTCTATGATAAGAGCTATGTTGATGAAACCAGAGATTTTGTTACTAGATGAGCCGACATCTGCACTTGACAATATAATACAGTTAGATGTTATGAAGATGCTTGTCTCTCACCTTGATGAGATGGGAATGCTTCTTATCACTCACGACAACGATTTAGCTTCTTGGTGTGCCGATGAAGTTATATATATTAAAGGGTACCTCTAAAGAACAAAATATATAACAACCCCAACAAAACTTAAAAGACCCATAGCCCCACGTGCTTTGGTAAAATTTCCTTGAAATATCTCAATTAACACATATATAAATGCACCCAATATAAGACCATTGGTGATAGAGTATGTTAGTGGCATCATCATAACAATAAAAAATACACTAAACATGATAGAGGGGTTGGAAAAATCTATAGATTTCAACTCACTAAACATCAAAGCACCGATAATTACTAAGATAGGATATATGGCATTTGTATTTATAGACTCAAAAAGAGGCAACATAAAAAGAGGTAAGATAAATAATATACCTGTAGTTACGGCACTAAGACCGGTTCTTCCTCCAGCTTCAACACCGGCGGCACTCTCTATAAACGAGGTTGTACTTGTAACACCTACCAAAGCACTGACTACCGTTGCTATGCCATCTGCTTGAATAGTTTTTTCCAGCTCTTTAGAGCGTCTGTCTTTAAACATATTGGCTCTTAAACCAACACCTGCTAATGTACCTAAGGTATCAAATATATCCGTTACTAAAAAAGTTATAATAACAGGTACAAAAGAGAGAGAAAGTGCAGAGCTTATATCTATGTGTAAAGCTATGGCAGATATGGAAGCAGGAGCAGAGAAGAGTGTATGTGGAAATTTTGACAGTCCAAATATCCAAGCAGCTACTGCGGTAATTATTATAGATATTATTAAAGCGGCACGGCACTTCTTTAGTGTTAAAAAAATTCCAAGAGCTAAACCGAAAAGAGCTAAAAGCACAGATGGGTCTTTTAGATTTCCCAAAGTGACAAATGTAGCATCAGAGTGTACAATAATACCCATCTCTTTTAGCCCGATAAAAGCGATAAATGCACCTATACCGGCACTTATAGCACGTTTTATATCTGTAGGTATAGTCTCTATCATCCATTGACGAACAGGAGTTAAAGAGATGATGACATATAATACACCAGAGATAAAAACGATACCCAAAGCGGTCTCAACAGGTATTTTCATGGCATTTACAAGTACAAAGCTAAAATAGGCATTTAATCCCATTCCAACACTCATAGATATAGGAGTATTTGCCCATAAACCATTTAATATAGAAGCAAAAATAGTCATAATAGCAGTAGCAGTAACCAAGGCATCAAAAGGCATACCAGAAGCACTCATAATAGAAGCATTTACAGGTATAATATAGAGCATAGCAAAAAAAGTGCTAACCCCGGCAATAAGTTCGGTTTTAATATCTGTATGATTCTCTTTGAGTTTAAAAAAATTTATCATGTGCTATTTTATAATCTTTTACATGTAAAGTATATTAAAGCCACCTCTAAAGATTTTAACAAAGTTAGATTATAACTCTGATTTTTAGTAAATAGAATATTTAAGGCTCATAGTATATAATTATCAAAATTATTAGCGAGGATGATTAGTGGAGCATAAGTACACACCTTATGAAGATATAGACAAAGAGCAACTTCAGATAGATATTGATACCATAAAAGAGGATTTAGATTCTGCAAGTTGGGAGGATTATCAACATCTTCTCAAATTAGAAAGGTGGGGAAGAGGCTCAACTATATTGGGGTTCATTCTGATATTTATTGTAAATTATTTTGATTTATCCGGTATCTCTTTTTGGGCTGTTGGAGTAGTTGGAGCTCTGTTTATAGGTATCGGTAATGTAGCAAGATGGGCAAATGTTACACATCCTATACTACACGGTGCTTATGATAAAGTAGAAAATATTCCCTTTAGATATACCAAAGCCGGATATGCCCGCGGCTGGAGACGTTTTATTCACTGGAGTGACTGGATAAAACCGGAAGCTTGGGAGTATGAACACAATATTATGCACCATTACCATCTAGGAGAACTTGATGATCCTGATAATGTTGAAGCAAATTTACAGTGGCTTATAAGGTCAAAAATTCCTATGTGGCTGCGTTATGTAATAGTTTACGCCTTTGCAACAACATGGAAATACACCTACTATGCTCCAAACACACTAAAAATACTAGAAAACAAAGAGCGTAGAAAACGTAAAGAGAGAGAGATAAGATATTATCAGATAAACCCATTTACAAAAAACGGATTTGAGCTATGGAAAAACTACTATCTACCTTATGGAATTATTCAATTTATTATCCTTCCTATGCTCTTTTTACCTTTTGGGATACAAGCCGTATTAAATGCTTTTATAATTATATTTATGGGTGAAATTTTTGCAAATTTACACTCATTTTTAGTTATAGTTCCAAATCACTCTGCTGATGATATATATATGTTTAACGAACCTCACAAGAGTCAAGGTGAGTTTTATCTGCGTCAAATTATGGGCAGTGTAAACTACAACACCGGAACTGATCTGATTGATTTTGCACACGGCTTTTTAAACTATCAGATAGAACATCATCTTTTTCCAAATATGCCACACAGTTTTTATCAAAAAATGCAACCGATTGTGAAAGATATATGTAAAAAACATAACTTACAGTACCGCCAAGAGAGTGTGTGGAGACGTATCTATCTAACTATAGAGCTTATGGTAGGAAACTCCAAGGCTTTAAGAGTAAACGGTATATGAATCATACATAGATAAAAGACAGCAGAGAGTTTCAGAGTTATTGAAGCTTGTAAAGAGAAAACTCCTCACAAATGAGGAGTTTCAACTTTTAAAAGAGGCTATTTTGCAGGAAAACATAGAGCTTTGATAGCTGTATTAAAGCCTATCTTAACATCACTCCAAGTTTTTCCCTTGTGGAGTTTAAAACACGCTTTATTGATTGATGAGAGTGCTTTTGACGCTTTAAAATCTAGTATATCTATATAACCCTCAGCATGTAGTTTTCCATCAAAATAGCTAAAATTCATAGGTATATTTTTAGTGATACCGTTCATAGAAATATCTACATAAAAAATTCCTGTTTTAGGTTTACCTTTTACTCTTTTATCCGATTTTATGTCGGTAATTTTCGCTTTTATATTTGTATTGTTCATATTTTTAAAGAAAAACTTTACAAGTTTTGCGTCACGTCCGGAGTTTTTAGAATTTACACTTTGTGTTTTTATACTAAGAGTTGAACCGACAAAAATTTCTCTAAAATTTATACCGCTCTTAGCAACACTTCTATATGTTACATCATCAAAAACTCCGCCTACAGGCAATTTTGCGGGTGTTTTGTAAGCAGTCCAATGCACCTTTATCTTACCAACTTGTGAGAGTTCACAGTGACCTTGTCTCTTTTGTGAAGCATTAGCAAACGCAAATACTAAAACCATAGATATTAAAAGTTTAATCATCCGGTATCCTTTTTGAAATTTTCAGAGTATATCTGTTTGTTATTAAATTTACATGTAAGGTATAATTTTAAAAATCTTTTATCAGGAAACTACAATTAACTCAACCAACTTATCGCTCTTAGAGCAATTTCACCAATTTATCAGAGAGAACAAAACAGACTCTATAGAAGATGCTTTTGAGTATTTTACAGTTTTTGGAGGACTTGGCATACAAGCAGATACCTCAAAACCTCTAATAAAATCTATACAAAAACATATCTTGGATGAATACCACTTTATACACTCAAATATCATAGAAAAAACTCATGCAGATAGTATCTCTCACGCAGTTTTAACAGGACTAGCCATAGGTGATGGACAGGCACATACAGCATTTAAACGTGCTAAATTATCTTCTGAAGAAGGCAGTAGTGTTATAGAACATCTAATAGAGTTAAAACTTATAAGACGTGAAAAATCGAGAGAAAAGTCTAACTCATGGATAGATGAAAACAGTGTTTCAGACAAATTTCATTTTAACTCTACTTTTATGAAGTTTTGGTTTGCTTTTGTATCTCCTATATTTAAAGGTATTCAAGAGGGTAATTACGAGGAGTTTATGGTAAGATTTGAAAATCGTAAGCAAGAGTATATAGAGCAACTTTTTACTCTAATATCTCAAGATTTAATAAGAGAGAAATTTATAGATGATACAATCGTTGAGATGGGAAGTTACTGGGATAAAAACGGTGAGTTTGATATATATGCCAAAACAGCTTCTCATAAAACCGTAATAGGTACATGCAAATATACAAATTCTAAAATTAAAAAGAGTGAGTTAAACAGAGCAAAAGAGAACCTCTTACATGTAAAGCTTAATGCAGATATATTTGTACTTGTATCTAAAAGAGGTTTTTCAAATGAACTTAAATCCTTAAAAGGTGATAATCTTAAACTTTTTACGCTTAGAAATTTTAAATCGACAAATGAGAACGGTTAAAAACAAAAGTCTGTTTTTTACCATTCTCTTTTGCTACATACATCGCTCTGTCTGCATTATTTAAAACAGTGTCTATATCGAGATTTTTATTATCAATAATCTCAATACCGATGCTAACACTTAGTTGAATCTGATTTGAACCTAACTGCATAGGGTTTTCAAGTTTTTTATGGATTTTTACTGCCAATTTTTCAGCAATCTGTACAATTTCTTTAAATGGTTTATCTATATCTGAAAGCAGAACTATAAATTCATCACCACCAATTCTAGCCGCACTATCCACCTCTCTTATTGAATCCAATAAAATATCTCCAAAATTTTTAAGAACTGCATCACCTGTCTGATGTGAGTAAATATCATTTACAGCTTTAAAATTATCCATATCTATAAACAGCAAAGCTGCCTTGTGTCCACTTCTTTTAAGTTTTGAAATTTCCAAAGACAATCTCTCATAAAAGGCGTGTCTATTTACTAAATTTGTTACATGATCATAGTGGGCTTGTCTATATATCTCATCTTTTGATTTAGTAAGTTCTACAAAATTTATATAAAATCTTTTGGAAAAAAGTATCAGCATAATAAAAAACAGATACATAAGCAGAGCAATAAGAGAGTGTATTTTATCATTATAGCTTAACATAACAGAAGCAAAAGGAAGAATCATTATAGCAAGATAAATTTTTGTAAGAGTTTGAAAAAGTGATACCGCCATAACAACACCTGCCGATAAACCCGCAACAATCATCGCTAAAAATGCCTGATGAAAAGGGAGATTAATCGGTAAGATATGGATAATACCTGCTGAAACAGAGACGGCAAGTATAACTGAATAGATTTTGAAATGTTTTATAAAATTTTTTATGGGAATACTAGTTGTTTCTTTAAGATAAGAGTTTACAGATCTAAAACGTAATAACAGAACCAAAGCTATAAACACAGACCATAATACAAGAAAACTAATCGGGACAACATCATAAAACGCAATAACCACAACAATAATGTTGAGCATAAGAGCAAATGAGGATTTACCAATACCTGTAATTACCTGCTTATAAAGTTCTTCTTCCAAATTAAAATCTTTCATCATACAAAGTTGTATCATCTTTTTACTTAAATATATGCTACACTTTGAAAAAAGTAGAATATGAGAAAAACAGTTTTAATTACAGGTTGTTCTAGTGGCATAGGTTACGATTTTGCACACTATCTTCATAGAAACGGTTATGATGTTTTTGCAACAGCTAGAGATGAAGCTGATGTGCAGAGATTAAAAGATGAGGGTTTAAATGCTCATCAGCTTGATGTATGCGACCATCTATCAATAGATAGAGCTTTAAAGTGGGTACTTTCGCAAACAGACGGTAAAATATACGCTCTTTTTAATAATGCCGGATATGGGCAGCCCGGTGCCTTAGAAGATTTAAGCAGTAAGGCTTTAAGAGAGCAGTTTGAGACAAATGTTATAGGTTTACACGAGATGAACAGACGTATTATACCTATAATGAGAGCTCAAGGGTATGGGCGAATTATACAACACTCCTCTGTTTTAGGTTTGGTGTCTTTACGTTTTCGTGGAGCTTATAATGCCAGTAAATACGCCCTAGAAGCTCTTTGCGATACATTACGTCTTGAGCTTAAAGGAAGCAATATTTTTGTAATAACACTAAATACAGGTCCTATCCGCTCTAATTTTAGAGATAATGCTACAAAAATGTTTAAAAAACATATAGATATAGATAAAAGCCATTTTAAACTAGAGTATGAAAAAGAGGTTTTAGCAAGAGAGAAGCAGAAAAATGAAAAAGACCCATTTACAAAAGAGTCTGATGTAGTTATAGACAAGCTTGTTTTAGCACTTAATTTAAACAGACCTGCACCTAGATACTACATTACAAGTGCAACTTACATCCTTGCAAATTTAAAACGTATCTTGCCTACTTCTTGGCTTGACAGAGTCCTTTTGAAAGTTTAGTATGTCTTTTAATCCGGGCTTTATTTTAAAAAACCGACATGTTCAAACACTCTATTCAACCTTTTTTGCAAAACCTGTAAAACTAGATTTTGAGATAGAGAGATTTGAACTTAGTGATGGTGATTTTGTGGAGTGTTATTGGTATAACAGAGCAGATACGGATAAAGGCAGACCTATAGTTACACTTTTTCATGGACTAGAGGGTTCATTTCAATCACCATATATACAAAAAGTTATGCAGAGCTTAAAAAAGGAGGGTTTTAGTTCAGTTTTAATGCACTTTAGAGGCTGTTCTTTAAAAGAGAACCTACTTCCACGCTCTTATCATAGCGGGGACACTTCAGACGCTAGAGAGTGGATAGAGTATCTATCAAAAAAATATACTCTGTCAACTCTTTTTGCCGTAGGCTATTCACTTGGAGCAAATATGCTTTTAAAACTTCTTGCTCAATACTCTGACAAATCTCCTTTAAGAGCTTGTGTAGCCGTCTCTGCACCGATGCTTTTAGATGTCTGTGCCAATCAGATGAATAGAGGCTTCTCAAAGATATATCAAGCGCATCTAATGAAACATTTAAAAAATTCTCTACTGAAAAAATATAGAAAATTTCCTATGAAAAAATATATAGGTATAGATGAGCAAAAGGTAAAAAAATTAAAAACATTTTGGGACTTTGATGGAGTATATACCGCACCTATTCATGGATTTGACTCGGCACAAGATTACTACAGACGTTCAAGTTCAAAACAGTATTTAAAAGAGATTAAGACACCAACACTCATTATTCATGCACAAGATGATCCCTTTATGACTCCAGAAGTTATACCAAAAGAGAGTGAAGTATCTTTACATGTAAGACTTAATATATTAAAACATGGCGGACATGTAGGATTTATAGATGGAACACTTTTTAAGCCAAAGTATTATTTACAAGAGCGTATTACAACATATATCAAGGAATATGCTCAAAAAAGAGGTTAAAATAACGCTAAAAAAAGGTTTACGACAATGACATACCCAAAATTTTACGATAATGTACAAGATATTGTACTTTACGATCCTCTTTCAGAATTACTCGGTAGTTTTGAAGATGGAGTAATCAAATTCAAATATATACATGTAGTCAAATCAGCAGGACACAGTTGTCCAACAGTTGCCGGAGCTTATCTTATGACAGCTACTGCACTTAAGGCTCTGTATCCAGACTCTAAACCTGTTCGTGGAGAGATAGATGTATCATTCAAAGAGTCTCTTGAAGATGGAGTAGCAGGAGTAATTTCAAATGTTATAACACAAATTACCGGAGCTACCGATAAGAGTGGATTTAAAGGATTAAATGGAAAATTTGCCCGTCACTCTCTTATGCACTTTGACAGCAATATAGAATCTTCAGCACGTTTTATGAGAACCGACACAAAAGAGACAGTTGATGTCTATTATGACCCTAGCTGTGTAGCTCCTCACCCAGACCAGATGCCTCTAATGCAAAAAATAATGCAAGGCAGTGCAAGTGAAGATGAGAAAAAACGATTTGGTGAGTTATGGCAACTTAGAGTTGAAAAAATTCTTTGTGATAGTGATAGTTATGATACATTAATCAGAGTTAAAAAAATAGTTTGATACAGTAAAGTATTTTCTGCTAAAATACCGAAAAAAAGGATACACATGATAAAAATCTTAGTTTTTTTACTACTAGCTCTTCATCTTTACGGTGCTCAAGTATTTTGGAATGATACATACAAAGATGCCCTAGAAGACGCTAAGGACTCTCACAAACCTATATTGGTTTTTATGTCACAAGAGGGGTGTAGTTCTTGTAAATACATGGAAAATACTGTTTTAGTTGATAAAAAAGTTAGTGATTACATAGATAAACATTATGTAGCCGCACATCTTGATATACACTCAAATGATGCACCAATGGAGTTGCAGATTCCGGTAACTCCTGTATTTTACTTTTTAAATAGCGATGAAAGTGAACTCAAAGAGGCTATGATTGGTGCTAAAAAAGCATCGGTTTTTTTAAAATACATCAAATTAAACTAAAAATCAGAAATAACAGCCTTTAAAGTACTCATTAACACTTCAATGTCAATGGGTTTCTTAAGGCATCCATTCATACCAATATCTTTAACCTCTTTGGCATACTCATCATTTGGATTACCGCTTAGTGCTATGATTGGTGTTGTTTTATCTTTTAACCGAATCAGCTTTGTAGCCTCAAGACCATCCATTACAGGCATCTCAATATCCATGATTAGTGCATCATATCTATTTTCTTGGTGCATAGATACCGCCTCTTGACCGTTATTTGCAACCTCTACGCTAAAACCCAGCTTTTTTAATAATGCTGTTGCCATCTTCTGATTTATGATATGATCTTCTACTAGTAAAATTTTCAGACTCATTTTAATCCTTTGTTACAATATAGAGCTGTTCATGCTTTAGACGTTTTAATATATCCATAACAGTAACAAAATCTTGAAAAACTGCTTTTTTATCGCTGCTTAAAACAACCGTCTGCTCTTTGTCTATCTTTTTTAACCGCTCTTCTAGTGCTTTGGCACTTAACTCGGTTTTTTCTAAAAACAGTTTACCATCTTTTGTAACTGTTATGTGTACCTCTTTTTTATTATCTTTTTTATCAGATTCCTGTGCTTTTGGTAAATCAACCGGAATAATTCCCTGCTTTATAAACGTTGCAGTTGTTAAAACCATCACTAAAAGTACCAACATAATGTCAATAAAGGGTATAACATTTATCTCATTGAATTTTTTACGATTTTTCATGCTCAGCATCCCAATGTGCTAAAATTCGCTCCATCTTACGCATAGCGATAGTATAAAAAACAATAGCAGGCATAGCAACAATAAGCCCCATAGCCGTAGCCTTAAGAGCAAGAGCCAGACCGGTCATAATCTTTTTTGTATCAACAGCACCAATATCACCGAGTGTATAAAAAGTTATCATAATACCGATAACAGTTCCCAAAAGTCCTACATAAGGAGCGTTCGAGCCTATCGCTCCTATAGTTGAGAGATTATCGCTTAAATCAAGCTCTAAAATATCACGGCTTTTGTAATCATCAAGACGTACCGATTTATAAAACATAAGTCTCTCTATAAATAACCATAAAGCTACGATACTCATAGTAATCAAGATACCTATTACTCCAAAATCAAGTGCTTGTTCTGCTGTTTTTAACCAGTTTGTCATGAAATAATTACCTCTTTAAAGTTAAGTGAAACTGTAGTTCCTTCATGTTTTTTAGACTCTACATGTAAGAGTATCTTATATCTGTCACAATAGCTTTTAACCAGACCCAGCCCGATACCAAATCCTGCCATTGTAGTATCATTTTGATAATAGTGGTCAAATATATTTAACAATTCAACCTCATCCATACCTTTTCCATAATCTATAATCTTAAGGGTATCATTATCTAATAAAATATCTATTTTTCGTGAATTAGATGAGTATTTTACTGCATTTTCAATCAAATTATCTATAACTTTTAATAATCCTATCTTATCAGCAAAAATTTCTGTCTGATTTAGATTTTTTTCAAAAGTAAAGTTACTATAAAGTGAAGATAGAAAATCTATACGCTCAGCTATTACGCAAGAGAGTTCAAAACTCTCCAAATCCTCTTTTTTCATCTGTTTTTTTATAAGATAATCAAGCTCTTCATAACGCTTTTGAAGCATAGAAGCCGCCGTATCTATCCGCTGTATCCGTTTTAAACTTTTATCATCAACAGCACTCTTTTTAAGCATATTTGTATTTGCGGTTATGGTGTTAATAGGTAAATTTAGCTCATGAAGCGTCTCTTTTGTAAAACGTTCCAGATTATTAAGATGCTCTTTTAACGGCTCTATAGCCAAAGTTGCCATCAAAAGACCCATTAAAATCGTTAAGATAGTACTTATTGTAAATATAAGAGTAAAATTATCCACAGCTAAAACAACTACAAAGTAGTATAATCCAAAGACCAGCATAGAGACCGTAACAACATAATAAGTTAAAATTACAAAAGCTAAATTACGAAACAAAACGGTATCCGACTCCACGTATATTTTCTATAACAAATTCCGGAAGTTCCTGTTTTAAACGTGTAATATAGACTCTAATAGCACCATCACTGACACTCTCGCTTGAACTCCATAAAGTACGTAGTATCATCTCTTTTGTAACGACCTCATCTGCGTTGCTCATCAGAAGTTTTAACAGCTGATACTCTTTTACGGCAAGTTTAATATCTCTTTGTCTATATTTTACACTTTTATGTTTCTCATTTAGACACAACTCTTTTATACAGAGTTTTTCTGCACCCTTAAATCTACGCATTAGTGCATTGATACGAAAAACAAGTTCATCCATATCAAAAGGTTTTTTCAGATAATCATCACCGCCATTTTTAAAAGCACGTGAAAGAGTCTCTTTATCACTGTAAGATGTAAGAAATATAGCAGGTGTATCATCATCTGCCATACGAAGTTCATTTAAGAGACTAAGCCCATCAATAAGAGGTACATTGATATCTAACAGATACAGATCAAAACGATTTTCATATGTCAACTCAAGAGCCGCCTCTCCATTTGCACATCGAAAAACTTTATATCCACTATCTTGCAAAAAATCTTCAAGAGTCTCTGCGAAAAGGAGATCATCTTCTAAAAGAAGAATATTAAACGACACTTTCTATGGACCATTTTATAGTTTTACCGGCATACATCGGTACGACATTACCATATTTTAACGGCACTTCAAAATCTTCTTCTATCAGACCAACCTCTTTAAATTCAGGACATATTCCATATATATTTTGAGCATTGTCACTGATAAATGTTTGTAGATTATCAAGCTTGTCGTGTTTGTCAAAAAGCTCACATAAAACCTGCAGAGCAATAGGAGCGCTAAATACACCGGCAGCACAACCGCAAGACTCTTTCTTATCTTGTGGATGTGGTGCAGAATCAGAACCAAACATAACTTTTGGATGGGCATTTAGTGCTACATGCAAAAGTGCTTCTCTATCTTCTGGACGTTTTGCTATAGGCTTACAAAATAGATGCGGTTGCATCATACCACCTGCCACATCATCTAGTGTAATTAGTAGATGATGCAAAGTTATAGTGGCGTAAAGATTTTTATGCTTGTCTAACATATCAACTGCAGCCTTTGTCGTTATATGCTCCATAATAATCTTTAAGTCTGGAAAGTTAGATGCCAATAATTCATAAATGCTCATAAATTCAGCCTCTCTGTCCATCACAAAACCTTCACTCTCTCCATGAACACACAGAGGAATATTTAATCTGCTCATAGCCTCCAACGTAGGTCTCATCTGCTCAATATCAAAAGAGCTGACACCTCCATCGGAATTTGTAGTTATTCCTGCCGGATAGAGCTTGATAGCTGTTATCTCATCTTGAATGTCTTCTAAAAATTTTGCATCGTAATTTTGATAAAAGAGAGTCATATACGGCTCAAAATAGTCATCCATCATCAACTCAGCTTCAACATCTTCAACCTGCCCTAAAGCACTCATAATACGCTTTTTATAAGCTATAACATCTGCCTTACATGTAAGCGGTGGTACAAGATTTGGCATAATCAAAGCACCGCTGAATGTGTATGATGTTAAAGGGGCAACAGTCTCAAGCATAACCCCATCGCGTAAGTGCAAGTGCATATCCAAGGGCATTAATAGCGTACATTCTTTCATCTTCTTTCTCCTACTAATAAATCTCGTATAATTTAATCAGTCACTATGACTTCTATAGCTTATACTCATAAAATATTTTAGAAATTATAGCTAAATGATTAATAGACTTGTTGCAAAATAATGCTACATCATAAACAGGCTCTAAAGAGGTAAGATTGTACAAAACTTTTTTTGAGTCATAGCCAAAAGCTATGGCGATGAAAAATTTTATGCAAGATTGCCTCTTTAGAGCCTACCCTTCGGGCTTTACACCATATTATAACTAAGGCTACTGAAGCTGTCAAGAAAGTGGTTTTGTCTATTATGGGCACCTCTAAAAACCCTAGTAAGCCTCAGAGGGAAAAAGAAGTATAAGATTTGACTTTTCTTTCTTTGAGTCATAGCCTAAGCTATGGCGATAAGAAAAAAAGGCGAAGATTATGCTTCTTTTTACCTCCCCTAGGGCGATAGAGAGAAACACATACTCTGCGTTAGTTATTGACGCAATAGCTACGGCTATTACTTACAATAACTGCCTTGATTATGAATTTCTCTCTATCGCTGAGGCTTACTAGGGTTTTTAGAGGTGCCCTTAAGTTTAAATAGCTCTTTTAAACTCTGGATATGCTTCTACACCACACTCTGTGACATCCATACCTTGTGTCTGCTCATCATCATCAGCACGAAAGGGCAAAAATTTGTTAATTATTTTAAGTACAATAAATGAGGCACTAAAGGCAAAAACAGCTATAACAACAACACCTTTAAGTTGTCCCATAAATGTTATATCATCGCCATTACTAGCAAATATACCTACCGCTAATGTTCCCCAAATACCGTTAACCAAATGCACAGACAAAGCTCCAACAGGGTCATCAAGTTTTAATTTATCAAAAAACGGGACGGCATAAACAACCAAAGCTCCACCGACAAGACCGACTATAATAGGCTCATATATAGAGTATAAATCAGGTCCGGCAGTAACAGCCACCAAACCACCCAAAGCCCCATTTAATACCATTGTTATATCAAATAGTTTATATCTCATGTACATTAAAATACCGACAATTAAGCCACCTGCGAGACCCGCCGTGTTAGTATTTAAAATGGTAAGAGCAACTGCATCGGCACTCTCTTTTGATGAGATAGAACCGACCGAGCCGCCATTAAAACCGAACCAACCAATCCACAACAAGAAAACTCCTAGCACGACTAGCGGGATATTTGAAGCGGGAACTACATGTATTTTACCATTTTTATAGCGTCCTTTACGAGAACCAATAACAATAATAGCGGCTAAAAGAGCCCAGCCACCGGTTGAATGAATAACAGTAGAACCAGCCAAGTCATACATATGAAGATCTAAAAAACTGCCACTTAAAAAGTCAGCTCCCCAAGATACATTAACAATCAGAGGGTAGATAATTCCACCCATAATAACAGCAAAAACAGCCAGTGGAATAATACGAACACGCTCACTAACGCCACCACTCATAATATTGACGGTTTTACCGACAAATGCCATCTGAAACAGAAAAGCTGCCCAGATACTCATAGAGTTATTTTCCCAAGCACCAAAAGCCAGAGAGTAACCTATAAGGAAAAAAGCCATCGAGGCAACAATATATATCATCGCATTTATTGTTAAAACTGCCGTAACATTTTTGGTACGTACCAAACCTGCTTCAAGCATAGCAAAACCCGGAACCATAAATATAATTAAAGTCATGGCAAAGAGGGAAAAGAAGGTGTCTATAACGTAAGATAAGTCATTTGGATTCATGATTTTTACACTCCAACGTAGAAATAATTTTACATCCTAGCACAAAATATGAAAAGTTGAGTTGATAAATTGATTAAAAATTAATCAATTTATCATAAAAAGAAGGGAGTAAAGAGCTACTAAATAGCCTCTGAATCTGTTTCACCCGTACGAATACGGATAATTTTATCAATATCACTAACAAATATCTTACCGTCACCGATTTTACCGGTTCTTGCAGCTTCAACAACTGTATTTGTAACTTGTTCTACTTGTTCATCATCAACAACCATCTCCATTTTTACTTTTGGAAGAAAGTCAACAACATATTCAGCACCACGGTAAAGTTCACTATGACCTTTTTGACGACCATATCCTTTTACTTCACTTACCGTCATACCGGTAACACCGATTTCAGCCAGTGCGTCTTTTACATCTTCTAGTTTAAATGGTTTAATA
>WFND01000042.1 GCA_015484575.1 Helicobacteraceae bacterium | reverse complement strand
CTTTTATAAGCAGTGATAATACGGCAGGTGATCTTTTTGGCTCACAGATAGATATGAAATCAAATATGATAATAATAGGCTCAAGAGGGAGTGATAGTGCTTATCTATATAGATATAACACAAGTTCCATAGCCCCAAATGTTAAAAAGATAACTGTAGATAACTCTGGAAACGGTATAGCTTTTGGAAGTGATGTTGCTATCTCTGATACTAAGATTTTGATAGGTAGTGTTAATGAAGATAGCGTCTATCTGTATAACTACAATGCAAATACATTTAACGTGGAAGAACCGGGTATGAAATTTTCTATAAATTCTGTCGCATTAGGTTCTGAAGTCGGTTCAGAGGTGGCGATAAACGGCAATTTACTCGCAGTAAGTGCTCCAAAAGAGGACTCTGTTGCTAGTAACTCCGGAGCTCTGTTTATAGTAGATACGGAAGCAGAAAATAGACCATACCTGATAAATTACAGACCAACAATATCTATAAATGAGAATAGTTCAACTATCTTTACATGTAACGTAAACAGTGTAAACGGCTCATCTATAGAGTATGCACTAAGTGGTGTTGACGGGGCAGTATTTAGTATCAGTAACAGTGGAGTTATAAAAGCCAACTCTCTTGATTATGAAAATCCAACCGACGTAGGCTCAGACAATACATACAATATAAATATAGAGTTAAAAGATTCCGCCAACATGAGATACTCATATCCAATGAAAATAGATGTCTTGAATGTTAATGATTAGCTCTTTCAAAGCAGACACGCCTAGCTAGATACCACTTTGCAATGGCTTCATCATTGTAAGGATACTCTTGTTGAGTTTTTGGTATGGCACTGTTGCGAAGTTTGGAACGAACTATGCCTATAGCAATAAATCCTACCAAAAATGAAGCAATCGCAAAAAAATAGTCAAATTCATACCAGATAAACAGAGAAAAAATTATATGAGCACTCTTTAAAAGAGCCACCAAAATCCAAGCATATATTTTGCACTGTTTTGAGTAGAGTGTGGGCGTAGGTTCTATTTGAGGTATAAAATCATTTTGCATATTGGTATTATAGCAGAGAAAATGACGAAAAAAATATAATATAATCAATACTTAAATCGTCAAATTAAACTATAATCTTTAATCAATAATTAATATAAAAAGATAATATACTAAAAAAATAAGAAGGATTTTAAATGAGTGAACCCACTTTAGAAAGTATTGGTGATTATGATACCCTCAAAGGTGAAAAAAAGCGTGTTGTCTGGGCTGTTATAATTGCCGGTTTGATTATTGGCGGTATTTATGCAGGAGCTAAAGCTATGTATTCAGATGTCTCAGATGAGATAAAAACCGAAAAGATAGGACGTTTTCCTGTCAAATAGGTTACAATACGCTATATATTTCAAAGGTAAAATAATATGTTAATGACTGTGATAGGTATATACACTTTTTATGTGATTTTAAAACTTTATGTCAGTGTAATGCAGATAGGTTTTATAAATGAGCATAAACGAAAAGATGCTCTGTTGATGATGGCTGGAGAGTATATGAAAGCTGGTAATTATGCGGTTGCTAAAGAGAAGCTCTCTATCGTTAGCACTCTAATTGAATATGTCTTGTTTATTGTATGGATAGGCGGTGGTATCGCTTGGTTGTCAGATATGAGTATGCTTTATAGTGGTGCTACCGGAGCAGTTTTTGCAGTTATTGGATTTATATTGATTAATGCGGTGGTGACTCTGCCTATGGATTGGTACTCAAAGTTTGTGTTAGATGAGAAGTTTGGATTTAACCGTTCAAGCTATAAGCAGTATATAAAAGATACTCTTATTACAACCGTTTTGACTGTTATAATCGGCTCTGTGGTTGTATGGGGTGTCTATATGATTATCGTATCTACAACTCTTTGGTGGCTGTGGAGTTTTGCTTTTATATTTGGTGTAATTATCTTGATAAATATGTTTTTTCCAACTATAAGAGCTATGTTTTTTGATAAATTAACACCGTTGGAGGATGAAGAGTTAAATACAGAGATAACACGTCTTATGGATGCTACGGGTTTTGTAAGTAGTGGTGTTTTTGTTAGTGATGCGAGTAAGCGTGATGCAAAGTTAAATGCCTATTTTGGCGGTTTAGGTAAGACAAAGCGTGTTGTACTGTTTGATACGCTCTTGGAGAAACTCTCCCACAAGGAGCTTTTAGCAGTTTTAGGGCATGAATTAGGTCACTTTGCACATGGTGACATATATAAAAATATAGCTATGGTTGGCGGTATGCTTTTTGTTATGTTTGCACTTTTTGGTAATCTGCCTGAGTCTCTGTATCTTGAGATGGGAGTCTCACCGTCACCGCAAGTTTTGATGATACTTTTTATCTTGCTTATGCCTGTTATCAGTTTTGCTATTATGCCTGTTATGGGGATTGTAAGCCGTCATAATGAGTATGAGGCAGATAAGACGGGAGCAGAACTTGGAGGGCAAGAGCATTTGGTATCGGCACTGAAAAAACTTGTAACAGAAAATAAAAGTTTTCCTCTTTCGCACTCTATATATATTTTCTTTTACTATACACATCCACCGGTAATAGAGCGTTTTAAAGAGCTTGGAGTTGATGTTCATGCACAAAAAGCAGAAGATGAACATATAGTTGATTCATTGGGTGGTATATGGCCGACTCAAGAGTAGTTAGTGAGCTTTTACATGTAATAACTCAAGAGCTAAAGGGTGTAGTAGAATCTCCACGCCGTGAAGCAGAACTTTTAGTTATGGCATATCTTGATTGCGATCGACTTTTTATATTAACAGATGCAGATTATGTGATAGAAGATTGTGAAAAGCTCCTTGAATATACTGCAAGAAGAAAGAGAAATGAACCTTTAGAGTATATAACAAACAGAGTTAGTTTTTATTCTCAAATTTTCTATATACAAGAAGGTGCTTTGATACCCAGACCAGAAACAGAACTCCTTATAGATGAGGTATTGAAATGTGTAAATAGAGAGTGTGATATGCTTTTTGTAGAGGTCGGCGTGGGTAGCGGAGTCATCTCTATAGTTCTTGCACAGCACCTGAAAAAAGCACGTTTTATAGCCGTAGATATTAGTACAGACGCTTTACATGTAGCTAAAAAAAATATAGATAAATTTGCTCTAAACGAACGAATAGAGTTAAGAGAGAGTAATCTCTTAGATAAAGTAGATGAGAAGATAGACTTCTTAGTTTCAAACCCGCCATATATAGCAGACGAAACAATTTTAGAAAAAAATCTCTCCTATGAGCCTCAAAATGCACTCTTTGGCGGCGAGATAGGCGATGAGATTATAAGAGAATTAACCACTCTTACATGTAAGCGTAAAATAAAAAACTTTGCATGTGAAATGGGATATGACCAGAGAGAGAAAATATCTGCATTTGTAAAGCAGTTTTCAGATGCAAAGATAGAGTTTTATAAAGATTATTCAAATTTTGATAGAGGATTTATTATGAGTTGTGGAGATAAAGATGAGAAATAGACGTTTTTGGGCAGATACTTTTTATCTGATGATTTTAGCTTCTACTTTAGGAGCGATATTAATTTTAGGGATATTTGTTGCACCGGTAATTTTTACAAATACAACACTTTCGCATTTTGATAACGGCATTATTATGGCAGATATATTTGACCGCTTTGGTTATTGGCTTTATGTTACACTTTTTGTAACTGTTATATATGAGGGTTATGAGTTTAAAAAATTCAAAAGAGACAATATTATGATGACTTTTTCATTGACTAGTATATTTTCTATCTTAATGTTTAATGCAGTATATACACCAAAAATACTACAGATACAGAGTTTTGGAAAAGAGGCAACAAAGAGTGATGAATTTACAAATATCCATATAGCAAGTGAGTTGGATTTTAAGATATTGGCATTTGCTCTTTTAGTTATGTTTATCAGACGCTATTATCTTATTACACATCCAAAAAATTAACAATTTTTTTGCCTTGTTTTTCTATTTTATGATAAAATATGATAAAGAGTCAAAATGACTTAGACTTGTTCAAATTATACGAGATTTAACAGCAAGGAGGATATTATGCAAGTTAGTAGTTACACATTTAAATCACCATATCCTAATCAGGTTCAAATAGGCAGACCTGATGCTTCAAGTACACAAAATGAGAAGACTCAAGAAGATACGGCAAAACTTACTCAAGAGAGTAATCAAAATGTAAAAGATGCACAACTGTTTAATGCAACCCAAACAAAAGAGGTTCAAGCCGAAGTTGCCCCTGAGAGGATGTTGGATGTTTATGCTTAAAACATATCTTTTATGATACGTTTTGAAAATGTCTATAAATCGTTTGGAACGCGTGAGATTTTAAAGGGTGTAAATCTTGAGATTCCATCACACAAGACGACAGTAATTTTTGGTGTTTCCGGTGGTGGTAAATCTACTATCATAAAGCATATAGTCGGATTACTTCAGCCTGATAGCGGAAATATCTATGTAGATGACATCAGAGTCAACGGTGCAGATGATGAGAGCCTCTTAAAGGTTAGAAAAAAGGTAGGCTTTCTGTTTCAACACGGTGCTCTTTTTGATAGTATGAATATACGAGACAATGTAGCCTTTCCTATATATGAACATCAAAAACTCTCAGAGGTGAGTGTAGAAAAACTTGTTGATGAAAAATTAACAATGGTTGGACTTGATCCAAAAGTTGTTAAAACACTCTTTCCTGATGAGTTAAGTGGTGGTATGAGAAAACGTGTAGGATTGGCAAGAACTTTGGCATTAGAGCCTGAAGTGATACTATACGATGAGCCTACATCAGGACTTGACCCTGTTACAAGCGATCTTGTCAGCCAGATGATAAAACATCTACAAAAATCTTTAGGCGTAACCTCCATCTTAATCTCTCACGACATAAAAGAGAGTTTTAAAGCTGGTGACCATTTTGTAATGCTCTTTGACGGTAAAATTGTAGATAGTGGAGATGAAGAGTATTTTAAAACTACAGACAACCCCGTTATATCTCAGTTTATAAATTCACGTTCAGAAGGACCGATACAGTTTGATTGAAAGGTCAAGGAGTGATTTTGACCTTTAAGAAGTAGAAGTTAGTCTTTTTGTTGACGCATATATGTTGGTACGTCCAAGTAGTCTTCATGCATTGCATCACCACCGACAACAAGTCTTGGACGTCTTATCTGTGGTTTTACTTCTGCTTCAGCATTTACAGCTTTTGGAGTCTCTTTTTTCTCCTCTTGTTCAAACCCTGTAGCGACAAGAGTAATTCTAACAAAATCAACATCAAGTGTCTCATCAGAAGATGTTCCAAAAATAACATCAGCATCTTCATCGGCACTATCATGAACAACGTTCATGGCTTCATTTAGCTCCATCATTGGAAAATCAGGGTGCATGTTAAAGTGTACTAAAACACCCATAGCTCCATTTATTGACATGTTATCAAGAAGTGGAGATTCTATAGCAGCTTTAATAGCCTCATAAGCAGCATTTTCACCTTGATGTTCACCAACACCCATAAGTGCCATGCCACGATGACTCATAACTGTCTGCAAGTCGGCAAAGTCAAGATTTATATCGTTGTCTCCACTAGCTAAAATAACGCCTGAAGTGCCGCTAACAGCTTGAGCAAGAACACTATCAACAATTTTAAAGCTATCTTTCATACCAAGTTTACGATCTACTATCGATAGAAGTTTGTCGTTTGGTATAACAACTATAGAGTCACTAGACTCTTTAAGCTCAACAAGACCCTCTTCGGCAAGTTTCATACGCTTTCTGCCTTCAAACATAAAAGGTTTTGTAACAACAGAGATAGTCAAAGCTCCCAACTCTTTTGCTATAGAAGCTATAACAGGAGCAGCACCCGTACCTGTTCCACCGCCAAGACCAGCAGCGATAAATACTATATCCGCACCACTTAAAGCCTCACGAAGAGAGTCGTAACTCTCTAAGGCAGAGTCTTTACCGACAGCAGGTTTCATACCTGCACCAAGTCCTTTTGTAAGTTGTGCACCTAGTTGGATTTTTGTTGCGGCAGCAGATTGATCAAGCACCTGTGCATCAGTATTTGCAATAATTAACTCTATACCGCTAATACCCTCTTTTAACATATGACCTATCATATTGCCACCACCGCCTCCAACGCCGACAGCGACTATTCTAGCACCTCTTTGTAGTTCTGATTCTACTATCTTAAACGGTTCCATTCTTTCACTCCTTAAAATAACTGGGTAGCCCAATTCCAGATTTTGGACATTGTACCTGCTTCATCACTCTTTTTCTCATTTTTTGATGGTAATGATGCTAGTTCATTTTTTATATCTACTCTATTGTCATCAGCAACATCAGCTACCGGTATTTCGCTTGTATCACTAAGGTCTATAGGTTTTGTCTGTTCTT
Organism: Helicobacteraceae bacterium; assembly: GCA_015484575.1. Lineage (GTDB taxonomy): Bacteria > Campylobacterota > Campylobacteria > Campylobacterales > Sulfurimonadaceae > S010-53. The sequence continues at coordinate 1,677 of WFND01000042.1, read as the reverse complement.
GTATCTCATTTCTGTGACGCATCTGTTTATTTACATCTATCTCATATGGTGCAAAGTTTCCGGCCGCATATTTTACAAGTCCAATAGCTGTAGAGTATGATGGATCACGCAGAGTATCAAAAAGACCATCTAGCTCCATAGGTTTTGCAAGTCTAACCGGAACGTTATCAAAAATTGCTACAGCCAAGTCTCTTATGCCCTCCATCTTTGTAAAACCACCGGTTAAGACGACTCCGGCACCTATATGATTTTTAAGACCGCTTTTCTCAATAGATTGAGCGATAATCATCAAAGTCTCTTCAACTCTTGCATAGATAACGTTATGTACCACATCTAAAGATACTTCATGACTCGCTTCTTCATCACCTATTACAGGTAACTCTATTAAGTCATTTGTAGGTTCATTTAAAGATCCGTAAGTTATTTTAACCGTATTTGCCGCTTCTAGCGGAGTGTGAAGAGCCATGGATAAATCATTTGTTATATGGTTTGAGCCGACACCTAGAAAATCATTAAATCGAACTGCATTGCCTGAATGTATTACGATATTGCTTGTACTACCACCCATATCTACCAAGGCGACACCAAGCTCTCTCTCATCTTCATTTAAGACAGCAATTGCCGAAGCGTAACCGCCTAAAATAATATTTTCTACTTCAACACCTGCAGCTTTAACAGCTTTGCGAAGGTTATTGAGGTTTGATTTTTGTGTTGTTATTATGTGTGTTTCGACTTCCAATCTTGAAGCATTCATTCCGGCAGGGTCTTCTATGAAGTCTTGGTCATCAACTTTAAAGTTATATGGCAGTGTGTGAAGAACTTCGTACTCATTTGGTATGTTTGCGTTATATAAAGATGTGTGCATAACACGATTAATCTCTTTTGTAGAGATCTCTTTGTTTGGTATATTTACGATTCCACTGGAGTTTAGACTTTTCGTATATGCCCCGGAGATAGAGACGATAGCACTTGAAAGCTCTGTACCGGCAACACGTTTGGCATCATTTAGAGCGTGTTTGATTGATTTGGATGCAAGTTCTATATTTGTGATACTACCTTTTTTTAAACCTTGAGCTTTTGAAAAACCGGCACCTGTAATTTTAATATTATTATCTTCATCAATATCAGCGATAATCGCAGCAATCTTAGTTGAACCAATGTCTATAGCTAAAACTGTACGATTCAAAATTAGAGTCCTTTTACGTATATCTGTGTTGGATATTTTTCTTCAAGTACATTTATTAAACCACTATCCAAAATTCGTGATTTTACACTTGTAACACTATTTGTCTGATCTGTTATATTTTCATTAAGCATTTTTTGTTCCAAAATAGCATAAAGAACGATATTTTGATTACTTAAAGTTATATAACCGCGTTTGCTTTTACTTTCAAACATTTTACCTAAAAATTCCGTGTTTTGTGCTTTATTCAAAGCTTTTATTTTACTAACATCGTCACGTGAGAGAAAATCTGTAGCAGTTCCTTCAAATTTATCTTTAGATTTTTCTGCTAACTCTTGAAGTTTAAAACGTTTCTGTTCACTAACATACTGTTTTTTTACATCCTCTTTCGCTGCTTCGTAAGTTTTTGCCTCGGCTGCTTTTGTATCTATCAATTTTATAACAACATAAGAGTTATCTACTTTGCGAGGTTTAAGATACGGTTTTGCAGGTGT
>WFND01000041.1 GCA_015484575.1 Helicobacteraceae bacterium | reverse complement strand
GATTATAATATATTGCACGTGAAGCCAGTGACCAATTTGTTACTGCTATGGCTTCATTTTTGTGAATTAATGAGTTTGCCTCTTTTATTATGGTGTCAAAACCGTAAATATCGCGATGAAGTGATTGATAATCAGGCATGGGGATAAATTTGAAAATCAACTCAAAGTAGAGAATAATTGAGATAGAAAATGAGAAGATAACGCTAAATTTTATATATCTACTCCACTTTCCAACTTTCTCATACAAAAGAGCAGAGCCGATAGGAATCATAAGTAGATAAAACAAGGCACTCCAGTGTGGCAAAGCACGACTGTAGAGTGAATTGTAAGTGAAAAATATAATAATTACAGATGCAAAAACACCGGTTAGAAACATTAGGCTGTTTTTAGAGCGTAATGATTTATATAGACCATAATATGCCACAGGAAATAAAAATGGGCTGTAAGCTCCCACTTGAGCACCTATGGAAGATAGAAAATACCCAAGATTTATATGGCTCTTTCCACCGACATGCCCTGCTTGAAAGGCAAAACTAATCCACTCATGTTGCATATTCCAGATAATTATAGGAAGAATCATGACAGATGCTATGAGAATTGACGGCACTATTTTGACAGATACAAAGAGTCTGTATTGTCGTTTTATAATAAAATATATAATAATAGCCACAACAAATAAAAATGCCGTATATTTGGAGAGTCCGGCAAGACCTAAAAGCAGACCCAAAAGAAGCCAGTCTTTTAATCTATCCTCTTTTTCAATAGCGATAGTTGTAAAGATAACAGGTAAAACAAGAGCGAACAGCAGAGTATCAGGCATAAGCATTAAAAACAGAGCATTAAATATAAAAGCACTATTTAGTGCAATAACACCAAAGATAGAAGCCTGTCGGCTTATCTTTACATGTAAGAGCAGTTTATAGAGATACAGTGAGCTTACAATACCGATAATTATAGCAGGAAGTCTTGCAGCAAACTCATTTATGCCAAATATCGAAGTAAAGATATACTCAACCCAGCCAACAAGAGGAGGGTGGTCAAAATAGCTTAAATCAAGATATATACCGTATAAAACATAGTGTGCCTCATCTACCCCCAAGCCCACATTTGGAGCAATAAAGAGACGCAAGATAGTTACAAGTGCTAAAAATATGTAGATATTGTATCTTTGCACTGTACTACTACTCTTCATTTACCGTAAAACTTATAGTCGTATCTTTAAACTTGTTAAATTTGGCTATATCGGTTTGAATATTTTTTAAATTCTCTTTACTTACTATCAAAAAATCATCCCCTTCCACTCTAAAAATTACTTGTTTTGGAAATGATTTTATTAAAAAATTTGCAAATTCAACTAGAAATTTATTTCCTTTTTCCCAACTTAATTTTCTGTTATACTCTGAAAAGTTATGTAGATGTACACCATATTTATAGACAGTTGATGATTGAATATGTTCTCTTAAAAAAATATCAAGATACTCTATAATAAATAAACCGGTTAATCTATCTTTGTAAAAATATGAAAACCTCTGCTCTTCAATAAGCGTATGCGGAAGTTGTGAAATTTTTTCATCTATTTTTATATCTTTTAAGGCTTTTAGTGCAGCCATAACTACCTCGGGGTGGTAACTTTTGGCACTTAATTCCTGCAACTCTTCAAGTGCATAATCTACATCTTTTTTAGGTTTATAAATTCTATTTGTTGTCATGGCATCAAAAGCATCAGCTACTATCATTATTCTACTCAGTGGCTTGATAGCGTCTGCCTTAAGTCCTCTTGGGTAGCCTGAGCCATCATATTTTTCATGATGTTCTCTCATAATATTTGCTATATCCTTATATGCATCTATTGAATTAAGCAGTTCATATCCTGCAGTTAAATGATCTTGAATCAACTTATATTCGAGAGCATTAAGTTTTCCCGGTTTTAAAAGTACACTATCAGGTGTAGAGATTTTACCTATGTCATGTAGCCACGCGGCTTTTTTTAGTAGTTCTATCTCTTGTGGTTTATATCCCATCTCTTTCGCAATAAGTTCACAATAGTATGCAACTCTTTTTGTGTGTCCTGCTGTATAAGAGTCACGAGACTCAATCATATTTACCATAGAGTGTATAATCTGTTCTTGGTTTTTACTCTTCTCACTCTCTAGTTTTTCTATCTTTATCTCATTTTTTTTGTCTCGAAATGTGACAACGGTTCCGGTAATGGTGTTATCTATTAAAAGCGGGGATGCTATCAAAGAGACTTCCAAGATTGAGCCGTCTTTTTTAACAAAAAAGCTATGTTCGTCTTTTATTTTTTTACCTTGAAGCATTGAAGAGTTTACTTTGCACTCTTTAGATGACACTCTTTTGCCATCTCTATCTTTGTAGTGAATATACTCATGTATTTTTCTTCCAAGCAACTCACCCTCTTTAAAGCCTAAAAGTCGAAGTGCTTCTTGATTTATAAATGTCAATTTGCCGTCTGTATCAATAGTATAAACACCGTCACCAATGTTTTGAGCTATATCATAGAGTCGTTTTTCACTTTGAATAACTCTCTCTTTTTCATTAAATAGTTTCAGATAGAGTCGTATTTTATTAAGCAGTTGATTATCATCAATTGGTTTAGTAATGTAATCAACCGCTCCTATCTCAAAGCCATGTTTGATAAACTCTTCACTTTTAAATATAGCAGTAACAAATATAATAGGTATATCTTTTGTCTTTTTATTTGATTTTAATATTTTAGCAAACTCAAAACCGTTTACATCAGGCATCTGTACATCTGAGAGTATTAAGTCCACACTATTTTTAAGCAAAATACTCAATCCTTCATCAGCACTCAACGCCTCTATTGTCTGTACATTTTCTAGTGTGTTTAAGAGAGTTGTGAGTGTAAAGAGGTTGTTTTGATTATCATCCACGCATAAGATGGTGTATTTAGAACTTTTTATTGTCTGCATACTCTATTTCTTCCTCCCTTTTTTGCCTCATAAAGTGCTTTATCTGCTCTGCTTATAATACTTTCTATAGTATCTTTATCTCTAAAATCTGTAATACCAAAACTACATGTAATGTGACCAACATCTGCAAATGGCTCTTTTTCAATTAAAGTACGTATATTTTCAATGATTTGAGTTGCGTTGTTTTTATCAGTCTCTAGTGCCAATATAAACTCTTCACCACCCCAACGAGCAAATATATCACTTCCTCTTATATGTCTGCTTACAAGCAAAGAGAGATGCTTTAAAACATTATCCCCAACTAAATGTCCATAAGTATCATTGACATTTTTGAAGTAATCTATATCCATGATAACAATAGATATATCCGAGTGATTTAAACTAGATTTATAAAGTTTTTCTTTCATAAGGTAGTTAAATATATTTCTGTTGTAGATTTGTGTTAAAGCATCATAATTTGCTTCATGCTCAAATTTTTTTGTTTTTTTAGAGATGATGGTTATATCAGTCAAAGAGAGGATATATAAGTCATAAAATCTTTTCACTTTGATAGTGAAATTATGTATCTGATTATCTTTGTCTTCAATGGCAACAACCACATCATCACTTTTTAATTGCTCTATTACATCTTCTATCCAGTAAGAGTTATCTTCTACAAGATTAAGATGAAAGTAACCATCTAATGTTTTAAATGTATGACATATACAGCCATATCTCTTTTGAAATTCAAATAGTGACTCTATATTGAAAAAATCAAGTACCGCTTTGT
>WFND01000040.1 GCA_015484575.1 Helicobacteraceae bacterium | reverse complement strand
GTATAAATCTTCTTGATGTTTTAAACAGAGATAACTTTAATAACTACTACTCAAAAGCCATAGATACTATCATATTAATGCAAGAGGCAGATACCGGCTCTTTAGCTGTTTATGATAAAAAGTTCTTACATGCAGAGATGAATCTTATGAGAGAGTGGTATCTTGAAAAGCTCTTACATGTAGATTTGAACGAAGCTCAAAAAAATATGATTAACAGCACTTTAAATACAATATCAAGCACATTACTAAAACAGCCTCAAAACTGCTTTGTACATAGAGATTTTCACTCAAGAAATATTATGATAAAAGAAGATGATACTTTAGGTATTATCGACTATCAAGATGCTATGAACGGCTCTGTGACTTATGATTTGGTATCACTTTTAAAAGACTGTTATATTGAATTTGACAGAGAAGATATAGTAAAACTAGCTCTTAGCTTTAGAGATAAAAAATCTTTACATGTAAGTGACGAAGAGTTTATCAGATGGTTTGATTTTATGGGTATGCAAAGACATATAAAAGTTCTTGGAATCTTCTCAAGGCTCTACTTGCGTGATGGTAAAGATGCCTATCTAAAAGATATACCCTTAACACTAAAATATGTCATAAACAGTGCAAAACTCTATAAAGAGACGCAGAAACTATCTGATTTACTCACCAAGACCAAATACGTTAGATAGAGTATTGATATAGTTAAAATAGCCGACTATAGCAACAGCTTCTATAACCTGCTTATCGCTCCACCCTAGCTCTTTTATAGAATCAATCTCCTCTTTTAATATCTTGTAGTTATCTTTTTGAGAAGCTCTTATGCAGAAATTCAGCAGAGCTTTGTCTTTGGTGTCATTACTCATATTCTCTACACCGCTTAGTATCTCTTGTATCTTCTCTTCGCTTAGACCTAACATCTTGGCTATATTTTTATGCACGTCAACACACATTTTACAGCCGTTCTCTTTTGAGATGAGAAGTGCTATAGCCTCTTTTATCTCATAAGAGAGAGTTGTCTCATCAAGAAGATATTTCTGTATCATACCATCAGTTGCAAAATATATCTTCTCATCAATCGCTAAAAGTTGAAATATCTCACCCAATTTTCCTGTTTTGTCTAAAATAGGTTTTGCTCTCTCTTGAACTGCCGGAGTCATCTCTTCAAATTCTGGTAATTTTATATGTGCCATCTTATTCCTTTGATATAATAATGGTGTCATTATAAGGAAAAAAAATAAAATGAAAGTTATGATATTGGCAGCGGGGCGTGGTGAGAGGATGAAATCACTTACAGACTACACCCCAAAACCGCTTTTACATGTAAGAGATAAGGCTCTTATCATCTGGCAGATAGAAAAACTTGCCAAAAGCGGATTTAGAGAGATTATAATAAACGTTGCGTATTTTGGTTACAAAATCATGCAGACGTTAGGTGATGGCTCAAAGTGGGGAGTAGAGATTACCTACTCTGATGAGCAGAGTGAAGGTGCTTTAGAGAGCGGTGGAGGGATAATAAAAGCTCTGCCTCTGCTAGGTAGTAAAACTTTTTTGGTTGTAAATGCAGATGTATGGTCTGATTATAGATTTGAGAGGAGTTTTAATCTTGGTGATAACTTGGCTCATCTTATATTGGTGCCAAATCCAGAACATAATCCAAAAGGAGATTTTGCACTAGAGAATACAAAAATTTTAAATGATGGTGAGAAAAAATTTACATTTTCAGGCATAGGCTACTATAGCCCGAAACTATTTGAAAATCTGCAATATAAGAGATTGGCTTTAGCTCCGATTTTACGAGATGCTATCTCAAAAAACAGAGTAAGCGGAGCTTTACATGTAAGTGAGTGGTATGATATAGGAACACCGCAAAGATTAGAGTTTATAAATAAGATTTTAGATGATTAAGTTTGCTGTTTTTTTAACCATAGTAACTGTTTTATCGGCAAAATATACAAATTGCAATTTTAAAAATGACAACTATGAGCAGATATGCAAAAGTGCTGTAAAAAGAGGTGTATCCATTGAGTATGCAAATAGCTTTTTATTGTCTAAAGCCAATAAGCTAGATATGAAAAGCTTTAAACTTTTTCAGCCAAAACAGATAAAAACTCACCACGCAAACGAAAAACGTGCAAACAACAGCCTTGTAAAATATGTTCCACAGATAGTTGAACATATTAAAAAATACAGATATGTTTATGACAGGGCAGAAAAAAAATATGGTGTAAATCGTGAGATAATTGCCGCCATACTGATGAAAGAGACAAGGTTGGGCAAAATCAAGCCAAAGCATGATGCTTATAGCGTTTTTAATACTCTAGTTCTCAAAACAGAGACTAATTCAGCACGAAATAGATGGCTTGTAAAACTGGCAAAATCAAATATGCTTTCTATAATATCTTACTGTTACGATAAAAATTTAAAGCCCCTTACATGTAACTTTGCTAGTTCATACGCAGGTGCAGTCGGAATACCTCAATTTATGCCAAATAACTTCACCTTTATAGAGTCTTATAAAAATAAGACAGGTAATCTAAACAATATGCAAGATGCTATCATGTCAGCTAGTAAGTTTTTAAATAAGGTTGCAAATTTTAACAAACTTATAGAGTGGAAAAAAATTCCTGATATGAAGAGAGTTGAAGAGCAGTGGTATGAGTATGACTTTAAGCATAAAAACAGCTCATTTGTTTATGCCAAAAGTGAAAAAACCGGTAAAAAATACAGCTGTTTTGCCTGTAAAAATCCAAAATTAGAGTATCTAAGAGGCTATGCACGGAAAATTATGACTTACAACAACTCATCAAATTACGCCATAGGTGTTTTTAGACTCGCTTATGATGCGTATCAACAAGAGAGAGCTGATGAAATACCCAGCGGAGATTAGATATAATTGACACTATCATAAAACAAGAAGAGATA
>WFND01000039.1 GCA_015484575.1 Helicobacteraceae bacterium | reverse complement strand
GAAAAAGGTCGTAAAGTAGTATCTTTCTGGACTATGGGTATGAATCAACATACACGTGGTACTTGGGTAAATACACTTTCATACAATGTTCACTTTATGCTAAATAAACAAGCACTTCCGGGTTCTGGTGCATTCTCACTAACCGGACAGCCTTCAGCTTGTGGTACTGCCCGTGAAGTTGGTACATTCTGTCACCGTTTACCTGCTGACCTTATGGTTAAAAACCCTCACCATAGAAAAAAAGTTGAAGCAAGATGGAAAATTCCTGCAGGAACTTTAAATCCGGTAGGTAACCAACATATTATAAAAATTCACCGTGATATTGAAGATGGTGTTGTTAAATTTGCATGGGTAAATGTCTGTAACGCTTACCAAGATTCTGCATCTGCAAAACACTGGGTTAAAGCAGCAAGAACAATGGATAACTTCATTGTAACTTCTGATGGTTATCCGGGTATCTCTGCAATGGTTTCTGACCTTGTTCTACCATCTGCAATGATTTATGAGAAGTGGGGAGCTTACGGTAATGCTGAACGTCGTTCACAACACTGGAGACAACAAGTTCTGCCTGTAGGTCATGCGATGAGTGATACTTGGCAGTGGGTTGAGCTTTCAAAACGCTTTACCGTAAAAGATTTATGGGGTCCTTATACATTGAGAAATGGTAAGAAACTTCCAGATGTTAGAAAAGCTGCTCATGCTATGGGTTACAGTGATGATACTACTATGTATGAGATTCTTTATGCAAATAAAGAGGCAAAATCATACAAAGTTGACTTAAATTCATTCCCTCAAAAAGGTTATGATAACTCTGAAGTTCTTGGCGATAGTAGAAATGTTGTCGGTTCTGATGGTAAAGTCTTTAAAGGTTATGGATTTATGATTCATCAGTATCTATGGGAAGAGTATGCATCATTTGGTCGTGGTCATGGTCATGACTTGGCTCCATTTGTTACTTACCATAAAGTTCGTGGACTTAAATGGCCGGTTGTTGACGGTAAAGAGACTTCATGGAGATTTAACGTTAAATACGATCCATACGCAGCTAAAGCAGTTGCTGAATCAGGAAATGGTTCAACTCACGCATTCTATGGACCACTTGCAAAAGCTCTTACTCAAGGTGACTTGTTAGGTATTAAAGATAAAACTAAAAAATCACTTAAAAACAAAGCTAAAATATTTGCACGTCCGTACATGGATCCACCAGAAATGCCAAATGAAGAGTATGATACTTGGTTATGTACCGGTCGTGTTCTTGAGCACTGGCATTCAGGTACTATGACTATGCGTGTTCCTGAACTATATCGTGCAGTTCCAGAAGCACTGTGTTACATGAATCCTAAAACTGCAAAAGAGAAAGGACTTAAACAAGGAGATCTTTGTTGGGTTGAATCTCGCCGTGGTAAAGTAAAAGCTCACGTTGAAACTCGTGGTAGAAATAGACCTCCTCGCGGATTAGTGTTTGTGCCTTGGTTTGATGAAAAAGTTTACATTAATAAAGTTTGTCTTGATGCAACATGTCCGCAATCAAAACAGACAGACTACAAAAAATGTGCTGTAAAAATTTATAAAGCCTAAGTTAAAGAGAAAAAGGAAAGTATCGTTTTGAGTCAAAAAAAGACCAATATTAGTAAAAAACGAGAACCATTAAGCGATAGAAGAAAATTTATCCTTAATATGGCACGGGGTGTTGGCATTGCTGCACTTAGTGGGTTTGTATGGAGTGCTTATGTTGATGAGGCTACAGCTTCACAGTTGCTCTTACGACCACCCGGAGCCATTAAAGAGGATGATTTTTTAAAGACGTGTATAAAGTGTGGTCTATGTGTTGAGGCGTGTCCTTATGACACCTTAATGCTGGCTGCTCCGGGGGATAATGACAGACCTTTGGGTACACCCTATTTTGTACCTAGAGATGTCCCTTGTTATATGTGTACTGATATTCCTTGTGTTCCTGTATGTCCAACCGGTGCTCTTGATGAGTCTAGTGTAAGTACAGACGGTAAGTTGGATATAAATATCGCAGATATGGGTCTTGCAGTTATCGATAAAGAGAGCTGTATTGCGTATTGGGGGATACAGTGTGATGCTTGTTATCGTGCTTGTCCTATTCTTGGCAAAGCGATTACTATAGAGTATGATCAAAACACTAGAACAGGAAAACACGCTTTTATGAAGCCGATTGTCCATAGTGACGCCTGTACAGGGTGTGGTCTATGTGAACATGCGTGTGTAACCGAAAAACCGGCTATCTTTATACTTCCTCGTGAGATTGCGATGGGTAAAGCCGGAAGTCACTATATTAAAGGTTGGGATAAGTCTGATGAGAAGCGTCTTGAAGGTGCTACTACAAAGATTAATACGACTGAAATTAGTAAACAAAAGGCGTCAGATAAGCTTAATGGCGATATGCTAGAGGGTCTATACTAATGAAATATATATGGAATAATTATAGATACCTTATCTTAAGAAGAGTTGTTCAGATAGGTCTGTTAGTGCTGTATTTTGGTGCTAATGCCTGGGGCTGGAGTGTTCTTCAAGGGAATTTAAGCTCTTCGGTGATTTTTGGGGTAATTCCTATGAGTGATCCGTATGCTGCATTACAGATGTTGGCTGCGGGGGCATTACTTGCTACAAACCTTTTGATGGGTGTAGCAGTTGCAACACTGTTTTATCTTCTTGTTGGAGGTAGAGCATTTTGTTCATGGGTATGTCCTATAAATATGGTTACAGATGCGGCTAATGTATTGAGAAGCAGATTAGGATTTAACAGATTAGCAAATAAGCAACCTGCGTCTAGGAAGATGCGTTATTGGATACTTGGGTTGAGTCTTATAATATCAGCAGTGATGGGTGTGACGGCTTTTGAGTTTATATCGCCTATCTCAATGCTACATAGAGGTATCGTTTTTGGTATAGGTTTTGGTTGGGCAGCTGTAGTTGTTATCTTCCTTTTTGATCTTTTCGTCCTGAAAAATGGATGGTGTGGACATCTGTGTCCACTTGGTGGATTTTATTCACTTTTAGGTAAATTTAGTTTCATTAGGGTACATCACTATGAAGAGAACTGTACCTTGTGTATGAAGTGTAAAGAGGTCTGCCCGGAGCATCAAGTTTTACACATGATAGGTAAAAAGAGCATACCTGTACTCTCTGGAGAGTGTACAAACTGTGCTAGATGTATCGAAGTGTGTGATGATGAAGCTTTAGGCTTCTCTATCAGAAAATTAGCAGAAAAAAAAACAGGAGCGTAATATGAAAGCAATAAATATGTTAACCCTTGGTTTAGCAACTGCAGCATTACTGTTTGTTGGTTGTAGCGATAAAGCAGCACCGGCAGCTAGTAGTGTGTCAAAAGCTAAGCCTACAATCAGTGAAGAGTCACTTGGTTTAAGAAAAGTAACTTTAAATAGTGAAGGCAGTGTTAAACCGGCAAAAACTACTTACGGAAAAAGCACTGCAGGTAGTGGTTATAAAATTGAAAGAGCATTTCAAGATGCACCACCAATGATTCCACATGATACAACCGGTATGTTGCCAATTACTATCAAAAATAATCAGTGTATCTCTTGTCATGACCCAATGGTTGCAGAGAGTATGGGTGCAACTCCATATCCACCGTCTCATATGACTAACTTTAGACCATCTAAATCATATGCACTTGAAAATGTTAATACTTCAAGTGAGAAGTTGGCTCATGTGTCAATTAAAAAAGAGAATAAACTTGTGGGAGCACGTTTTAACTGTTCTCAGTGTCATGCTCCACAATCTACAGGTAAATTAGCAGTTGCTAATAACTTTGTACCTGATTATACAGAAAAAAATGGTGCACATCGTTCATCATGGAATGGTACAAAACTAATGGAAGGTATTGATACTTACGATGCCAGCAAATAAGCCTAGGCGTGAGTTATTTAACTTTCTCTCTTCATCCTTAAAGGGTGAAGAGTTTTCAAGCAATATTTCGATAGTAAGACCTCCATATAGCAATAGTGAAAGTGCCTTTAATACAGAGTGTCAAAAATGTGATGGCAGATGTGCCACTTTGTGTCAAGAGCAGATAATTATTATAGGTGAAGATAAAACACCGAGACTGGACTTTTCAAAGACAGGATGTACATATTGTGAAGATTGTGCTAAAGCTTGTGAATTTGATGTTTTAATGCTTATAAATAATGATAATATACAAGTAGGCATAGATATTAACCCCTCAAGTTGTTTAAGCTGGAACTCTACTATGTGTTTCTCTTGTAAAGACCCGTGTTTGGAAGATGCTATTATTTTTAATGGGATGTTTAAGCCTTTTATAGATGAGAGCAGATGTACATCATGTGGTTTTTGCATCTCTAGGTGTCCAACTAGTGCAATTGATATAAAGGCTATAGCATGAAAATATTTTTCATTTTCACATTTTTATTGGGTACATTTTTGTACGCCGGTGTACAAAAACCGATCTCTAAATATATCGCTAGTGGCGGAGTGATAGATTTAATATATAAAAACTCCAAGCTTTATGCTGCTACTAATGCTAGCAGTGTGGATATATTTGATGTCAAGTCAGAAAAACTTTTACAGAGTATTAGAGTAGGCAAGATAAAAGATTTTATGGGAGATGAGATCGACTCTAAAATCTTTAGTGTTGATGTTTTAGAAGATAAAATCTTAATACTCTCTCAAGGTGAGCATGGATTTAGACGTCTTCATATATATTCAAATGATAAATTAGAGTTAATTATCCCTGTGTCTAAACAGATGTATATATCAGAGGCAAAATTTTTAGATTCACATACTATACTTTTAGCTCTGCTTGGAAGTGACTTAATATCGTATGACTTGGCATCTAAAAAAGAGAATTGGCATATTCAAGCTTCACAATCAAAATTTTCCGATTTTATACTAAATGAGAATAAAACGAGAGTGGTTTTAGCTGATGAGAGTGGTGATTTAAAGATTTTTGATACTAAAAATTCTAAACATATCAAAACATTGAGCGGGGAAAATCTTGATAATGTTTTTAAGGTGGATTATAAAAAAGATATTATAGCAACTGCCGGTAAAGACAGACGTGTAGTTATATATAAAACAAAAACAGGTACTGCTTACTACAAGATGACAAATTTTTTAATATATGCAGTCGGTCTCTCTCCTAGTGGTAATTTGGTAGCTTATGCAAGTGATGAAAATAATAACGTTACGGTTTTTAACACAAGAAGCAAAAAAAATATCTCTAAATTTACAGGTAATAAGATGACACTTACATGTATAGTCTTTTTAAGTGAATCAGAGTTTGTTGTCGCAAGTGATGATAAAGTTATAAACAGATATAAAATCAAGGAGTAGGCTATGCAGTACAATATGAGTGAATTTTTGATTGAAACGGAAGTTCCTAGTGATGAGCTTATTATATCAAGAACCAATTTGGATGGATTTATCACTTATGCTAACGATACTTTTTGTGATATTAGCGGATATAGTGAGGATGAGCTTATAGGTAAAGCACACAGTATAGTGCGTCATCCAGATATGCCTAGTGCTGTTTTTAAAGAGTTGTGGCAGAGTTTAAAAGATGAAAAACAGTGGAGCGGTGTTGTCAAAAATATGCGTAAAGATGGTGGATATTATTGGGTAGAGGCTATCGTTTCAGGAGTTTATAAAAATGGTAAGTTAGTAGAGTATAAATCTTTAAGAGTACCACTCTCTTATGAAACTAAACTAAAACATCAAAGATTATATGAT
>WFND01000038.1 GCA_015484575.1 Helicobacteraceae bacterium | reverse complement strand
TAACTCCTTCATTACTAACACTATTAGCTAGTAGTGTTGCATATCCACTATTTGCTATATCTATACTTCCTAAGTTTATAACACTATTTGTGCTATCTCCTTTTAGGATATAGTTATTGTTATTGAAGTCTGTATCGCTTATATTTTTAGTAGTAGCTAATACTCCTGAAGTATTTATTTTAGCACCTTTACCAAAGAGAACTCCATTTGAGTTCAGAAGCCATACTTGACCGGTTGCATTCAATGCTCCATTTATAATACTGCTCTCATTACCTGTTACACGATTAAGAGTTATAGAGTTTATATCTGGTTGGTTAAAGTTTACTGTTTCATTTGAAGCAATGTTAAACTTATTCCAGTTTATGGTGGCTTTGGAGGTTGATTGGTTTATGTTTGTAACAGTGCCGCTTTGCGATATATTTGCAGTTCCGCTTGTTACTACTCCTCCGCTAGGAGATGCTACAAGAAGAGTTGAGCTAAGAGCCGAGATTACTAAGGCTATTTTTCCGCCTTTTAGTATTTTAAAGCGGGATTTGTAGTTTATGGTTGGTTTCATTGAGTGTTCCTAATACTGTCTTCTTTATCGTTCTATCTGTTAAAGATATGACTTTATTTTAGACGATTGTGACATATTGGTATTAGATTGGTATTAGATTTGCTGATATTAATAAAAATTTATACTCTATTTAATATCTCCTTTACATGTAAGGCTATCTGTAACTCTTCATCTGTTTTGATAACAATAGTTTTTAGTGCAAAGTTTTCTAAACCTTTACATGTAAGCTCTCTAATCTCTTTAGAATTCTCTCCTATTCCGCCTGTAAATATAACTGCGTCAACTCTTCCTAAAATTGCCAAGTATGCACCAAGCTGTTTCTTGAGACGATAGGTAAACATCTCAATAGCAAGTTTTGCCTCTTCTGTTTCACTTGCTAATAAGTTACGCATATCGCTATCTTTACCTATGGCTAAAAGGCCGCTGTTTTTATTTAGAAGCCTATCTATCTCATCAATACTGTATTCTCCTTCACGCATTAAGTAAGTGATTATTGCAGGGTCTATTGAACCGCTTCTTGTTCCCATCATTAAGCCATCTAACGGAGTCATTCCCATGGATGTATCTATACTCTTTCCCTCTTTTATAGCACAGGCACTTACGCCGTTTCCTATATGAAAACTGATTAGATTCAGCTCATGAACACCTATATCTAAAAGCTTACTAGCTTCATTAGTGATGTATTGGTGCGATGTTCCATGAAATCCATACTTTCTTACATGTAAAGAGCTATAAACATCATCGCCGATAGGATAACGATAGCTGTACTGGGGCATACTTTGATGAAAAGCAGTATCAAAAACAGCGATATGTTCAATATCTTTGGCAATACTTTTTGCAGCATATATACCTTCAATATTTGCTCTATTGTGCAGAGGTGCTAAGGGGATTAAAGATTTTAGTATCTGTATAACTTCATCAGTTATCAAAGTCGGCTTAGAAAATTTATCTCCGCCATGAACAACTCTATGCCCGATAGCTTTTATTTGAGAAAAATCTATGCTTTTTTGCATAAAAGTATCTTTGAGATCCTCAAAAGCTTTATGGTGATTTTTGATCTCTTGAATTATGCCGCTAAAAACTACTTTGAGATTTTCAGCTTTAAAAAGCTTGTATTTTATGGATGAACTTCCGGCATTTATAACTAAAATCATCACTCAATCTCCTGTGCCTGTATGGCAGTAATAAGTACGGTATTTACAATGTCTGCTATTTCACAGCCTCTGCTTAGATCATTTACAGGTTTTTTAAGACCTTGTAGTATAGGACCTATGGCTATTGCACCAGATGAGCGTTGAACAGCTTTGTAAGTGTTGTTTCCTGTGTTTAAATCCGGAAATATATATACTGTTGCTTGACCTGCCACCTTTGACTCGGGTAGTTTTTTCTTGGCAATATTTGCATCAATAGCGGCGTCATACTGTATAGGACCCTCAACCATTAGGTCAGGTCGTAGTTTTTTAACTATCTGTGTAGCTTCTCTGACCTTCTCAACATCATCACCTTTACCGGAAGTTCCTGTAGAGTAAGAGAGCATTGCTATGCGTGGCTCGATGGAAAACGAAGAGGCACTTTTAGCAGAAGCTATAGCAATCTGTGCCAACTCTTGTGCATTTGGATCTTGATTTACGGCACAATCTGCATAGACTAAAACTTTTGTGTCAAGACACATCAAAAACAGACTAGATACAAGAGAGATATCCGGTGTTGTTTTTATAATCTGTAGAGCCGGTCTTATGGTGTCTTGAGTTGTATGAATGGCACCAGAAACCATACCATCGGCATCTCCTTCTTGAACCATCATAGTTGCAAAATATGTTTCATGAGCCATCGCATCTTTTGCCGCACCGGGTGTCAGACCTTTATGTGAACGCATAGCTAGAAATTTCTCCGTATATGGCTTCATTAATCTGCTTTTACAAGGCTCTATGATTTTGGCTTTTGAGATGTCTAAACCTAAACTTGCACAGTGGTGGCGTATCTGAGTGGGGTTACCCAATAAGATAATATCTACCACATCACGACGTAAAAGAATCTCTGTAGCTCGTAAGATACGCTCATCTTCACTTTCAGGAAGTACAATACATTTACGTTTTAACGCGGCTCGTTCATAAAGACTGTACTCAAACATCTCCGGGGTAGTTGTCAGCGACACACTTGACATGATACGTTTGCTTAAAAGTTCAACACTGATATTATTCATAAAGCTACCCATTGCAAGTGAAATTTTACGTTCACGGTTTGGACGAATAGTTGCTTGAACTCTATTTACTTTCATGGTACTTTCGTATGTGTCATCATCTATCGCTATAATTGGGATATTGAAAAAACTAAGACCGGATATAAGTTTTAAAAAATCATTTGAAGGGGATATACAACCTGTCAGCAGTATCCCTGCTATAGACGGAAAATCTGTTGAGTAGTTTGCGCTTAGTGCCGTCAATATGATGTCAAGTCTGTCACCGGGAACGATAACCAAATCACCGTCTTGAAAGTGTGAAAGTACATGTTCAACATTCATAGCCGCTATTTTACTCTGGCGAACTACCCTGTCTAAGTCTGTTTTTTCTCCTAAAACAAGCTTACATGTAAGAGTATGCATTATCTCTCCTACTGTCGGCATATCAAGCTCTTGTATCTCTGGAAGAAAAAAAGTTAATATATTTTTTTGAGTATAATTTCCATTTAATTTTTTATATCTTTTATTATCAAGTCTATTTGTAAATATTGCGATATGTTCTATATTTTCTTGTTGAAGAGTAGAAGTTTCTATGCGTATCTCCTGTTTAATATCAGAGACCAATTTATTTTTGCCATTAATTACGCTTATGTATGGACTGCGTAGATTTTTAGCTATGGAGATATTTATATTGAACTCTAATGCCTTGTTAAATCTATCACGATTAAGACCTTCTATCAGTACAAAATCATAGTGTTTTTCAAGATAACGATATTTTGATATTAAACTTTTAATAAGGGAGCTGTAGTGACCGTTTGAGAGTAGCTCTTCAGCCTCCTCAATCTCAAAACCGTAAGCATCTTCATAATTCATATCGAGATTAAAATGTTTAATCATAAAATGAATATCGCTATCGTCTTTATCTTCAACAATAGGACGAAAAAAAGCAACACGTTCAAGGCGACTTTTTAAAAGTTGCATCATTCCCATAGATACTATTAAAGATCCGGCTTTTGGTTCTAGTGACGCTATATATATACTTTTTACTGCCATATACACTCCTGTATGTACGAAATAATATCTAAAAAAGCATCACTTTTTAGAACTTTTTGCTATAATCGCAAAAATATTAAATGTAAAGAGTTACTCATATGGTACAGACAATCAACCTTACAATGCGATTTGGCAGTCGTGTTTTATTTGACAATATCAATCTTAAACTAGACAGACACAAACGTTACGGACTTATCGGGGCAAATGGTGCAGGTAAAACTACCTTCTTAAATATTCTTAGTGGAAAAATAGATGAGTATGAAGGTGAAGTAGTTATTGGAAACGGTTTGAAGGTTGGTGTTTTAGGACAGAATCAGTTTGCTTTTGAAGATTACACCATCATGGATGCTGTTTTGTATGGAAACAAACGTCTTTATGATGCTATTAAAGAGAAAGAGGAACTTTATGTAACGGGTGATTTTGAAGATGATGCTACAAACAACCGTCTAGCAGAACTTGAAGTTATCTGTGTGGAAGAAGACCCGACTTATGAGTATGATGTAAATATCGCGAAAATTTTAGAAAATGTGGGAATTCCTGCTAGTGAACACAATAATTTGATGTCAACTTTAAAAACATCTGATAAATTCAAAGTCTTACTAGCTCAGGTCCTATATCCAAAACCTGATGTTCTGTTTCTTGATGAGCCTACAAATAACCTTGATATAGAGTCTATAGGATGGTTGGAAAATGAGCTAAAGCGTCATGAGGGAACTATGGTTGTTATCTCTCACGACAGGCACTTTTTAAATGCTGTCGTTACAAATATTTTAGATGTTGATTATATGAAGATACGTCAGTTTACAGGTAATTATGATGATTGGTATATCGCTGCAAATGTCATAGCAAAACAGCAAGAGATGGATAATGCCAAAAAGCTCAAAGAGAAAGAGGAACTAGAGGCTTTTGTTCGCCGTTTCTCTGCAAATGCTTCAAAAGCAAAACAGGCAACTTCACGCCAAAAGCAACTTGATAAACTTCAGATAGAAGATATAAAACCGTCAAGCAGACGAGATCCTAGTATCGTTTTTAAAGCAAAACGTAAAATGGGTGGTGAAGCATTGGAGGTAAACGGTGTATCTCACTCATTTGATGATTTACAAGTTTTAAAAGATGTAAATATCCGCATAGAGCCAGATGAGAAGATAGCTGTTTTAGGTCCAAACGGTGTTGGTAAATCTACGCTTTTAAAAATCATAATGGAAGAGTTGAAACCTACAAAAGGTTCTGTAAAATGGGGTGCTACTATCGAACCTAGTTATTTTCCTCAAGATACAACCGAGCAGATAAAAGGTGATGGAACTCTTTATGACTGGCTTAGAGCTTTTGATCCAAAACGTGATATTGCAGAGATTCGCAACTGTCTCGGTCGTATGCTTTTTAACGGTGAACAGCAAGAGAAGAGTGTGCTAAGCATATCAGGTGGAGAGAAACACCGTATGATGTTAAGTAAGATGATGCTTGAAGAGGGTAACTTTCTGGTTTTAGATGAGCCTACCAATCACCTTGATTTAGAGGCTATTGTCGCACTTGGAGAGGGGCTTTTTAACTTTAAAGGCAATGTTATCTGTGTCTCTCATGACCGTGAACTTCTTGATGCGTTTGCAACACGTGTTATAGAGCTTCACCCTAATGGGACTTATACAGATTTTAAAGGAACATATGAGCAGTTTGCGGAGGCGAAAGAGAATGGATCAATTTAAAGATGTTGTAGGTTTAGGGATAGCGGGTAACTTTGCTCTACACCTTGAACAAGCTGGAGAGATGGAAGATTTTAAAGATGTTGTAACAGAAGATGAGAATGCTCCAAAAGGGATTTTCCCTTTTTATCTACCGGGATTTGACAATCAACTCGGTGTTTTTCCACTCTCTAGTGATACTCTTATTCTGCCAAAAGAGGATGTTAAAGTTCAAGTAGAGCCGGAAGTAGGGCTTGTGTGTGAGTTAAGCTATGATGAAGATGGTAAAATAAGTAAGATAACACCTACGCATTTTGGAGCTTATAACGACGCTTCTATTCGTAAAGAGGGTGCAAAGAAAATATCAGAAAAGAAAAATTGGGGAGTCTGCTCTAAAGGTTTTTCTAAAACTTTGATAGAGATAGATAAATTTCAAAGTGGCGGAGTTATGGATAGATGGCATATCGCTTCATTTTTAAAACGTGATGGAAATGTATTTAGATGTGGAGAAGATGTACCTCTTACGGGATACAGTTACTTTTATGAGAAGTTAACACAGTGGATACAAAATCAGATAAACACCCAAAAAGATTTTGGACCACTAGAAGCTATATCTGAGTATCTTGGTGTATGCAACCATCCAAAACAGGCTATCATCAGTATAGGAGCAACACGTTACAGTGCAATGGGTGAAAATAGCTTTGTGCAAGATGCAGATGAGATATATATAGTTTTGTATGATGACCATATCTGCTGTCCAAATGAAGTTTTAAAACGTGTTATGAAAAATCTTCAACTAGAAGGCGAGGGTGTATCTCTGTTAAAACAGATAGTAAAAGATCCTAAATGAGTCGAGGAAAGATACTTGAGCTAGATATAGGAGCTGATTTTGGCTCTGACTGGCAAGAGGTAAAAGCTGTAAGAAAAAAGCCGAAGATAGAGATATTGGAGCCATCAAAACATCAACTATATTTCGCAAAAGAGAAGCGTAGAGGTAAAGTCGTAACTCTTGTTGGGGAGTTACATGTAAGCAGAGATACGGCACAAAATTTGTTGAAAAAATTAAAGAAAAAGCTAGGAACGGGCGGAAGTTTTAAAGACAATATGATGGAGTTTCAAGGGGATATAAAAGAGCGTGTCAGAGAGCTTTTTATCGCTGAAGGGTATCGTTTTAGGAATTGATTTTACTACACACAAAGCTATTTCTGCCACTTGCTTTTGCCTCATATAGATTTTTATCGGCTTCAATCAGTAGTTTTTCATTATCCAAATCCATAGAAGCTTGAACTACAACCAAGCCTATTGATATGGAGAGATATTGGCTCACTTGACTCTGAGCGTGAGGTATCTCTAGCTCTAATACAGCCTTATTTATCTTCTGTGCTATAGAGCAAGATGCCTTTTCATCGCAGTCACTCATTAAAACACCAAACTCTTCCCCGCCAAGTCTAAACACATAGTCACTCGGTCTTTTTAAGAGTGATTTTATCGTTTTAGATACACTCCTTAAAGCATTATCTCCCTCTAAATGCCCATAAGTATCGTTGTATTGCTTAAAGTAGTCAATATCTAGCATCATAAAACATAGAGACTCTTTTGCACGTTTGGCACGTTTGAGTTCTCTATCATATATGAGATTGAAATATCTTCTGTTAAACAGAGAGGTTAGTGCATCCGTATATGAGGCATTTTCTAGTTTTTTATTGCTTATTTTTAACTCTTTAGTTGTTTTTCTTAGTCTAATCTGTGTTGCATTTATGCTTTTAAATATAAAAAAGCTTAACAACATAACAACAAAAATGATAATAAGCAACATTGTACTCATTTTATAAATTATAGAATCATAGCTTGTTAATGTTTTGTGTCTTTGAAATTTTGCCATCTTGTTTTCATACTGTATTAAGTTGTCTATGGCACTTTCAAGAAGCTCTATATCATCTAAAAGATTCATAGATTTTATCTTTTTGACACTACAACCTTGAAAGCATGATTCCATCATTTTTAGCAGATTATCCTCGTTTTTTGTGATGAGTTTGGTTGTGTAGTCTATGTAGGGAAGCTCTTTCTCTTCTTTGTAGCTTTTAATGTAAGCATTCCAAAGAGTATTTACCTTCACAAGACTTCTGCTTACATCATATGTCAATTCATCTTGATAGAGTCTGTCTTTAATATCATGATTATATATGTGGATAATACCATTTAACGTGGTTATAGGCATAACTGAGCCAAAATAGAGAGCATCTAAATCTTTTTTCATCTCTCTTACGTAGTTATATCCAATAGTAGCAATACTTACAAGAGTGCCTAATATAAAGATACTTAGTATAAAGAGTTTGCTTTTGAGCGTAAATCTATTGAAAAATGACATCAAACTCCTTTACATCAACAGAAGATATAAAAAACCCCATAATAAAAAGGCAATCAGTGCAATTACTCCAAAAACCAACGCGATGCGAAATATCAGAGATATTAAAAATATTACCACTTTTTTCTTAATAATCATCTTATCTGTACGGCTCAATAGGTAGTTTTTTTCCTATGGCATACATAATGCCACCACGAAGATTTATAACTTTATATCCAAGCTCTTTATCTAAAAATGGAGCTACGACAGATGTTCTGCTTCCGATACGGCAGATGATGGCAAACTCTTCATCATGTCTTACATGAGCGTTTAACTGAGAAATAAATTTTTTTATATCATACTGTCCGCGTTCATCAAAAAACATAATAGGAATAGAACCTTTTAATATGCCCGTCTCTCTCCACTCAGCAGGTGTTCTTATATCTATAATCTTAATCTTTGAGTCGATAAGTGCCTGTGAAGGATACTGCTGTTTTAACTGTGCAAAAAGTGACAAACTTAACAATAATAGTAGAATAATCTTTTTCATAATAGCCTTACATGTAAATAATGGCATAATTATACACTTATTTAAAAAGAGTGTAAAACAGATGGCATCAAAAGTAGATAATGCAAAGCGATTGAGATATATTAGAGTGTTAGAGCGGTTTTCTAGCAGTATTGTAAGGTATCTTTTTAAATCTGAAGATATATCTAAAGAGGTGTATGATAAAAAAATATATAATAATTTACGATATTTAGATAAAACAGAGAGCGTTACACTGTATAAAGGTGAATACAATGAGCTTGAAAAGCTTATAAAACTGATGATTTCTTATAAAGACAGTGACAAAAATATAGAT
>WFND01000037.1 GCA_015484575.1 Helicobacteraceae bacterium | reverse complement strand
GTTATATTTGAAGGAACATATAAAACATTTAGTGAAATTTTTGTAAAAAACAAGATAGATGAAGATATAAAATCAGACAATATATGTCTAATATATGATGTAAAAAAAAGCGATATGAAAAAAGCAGTAGATTTGGCAGTTTTAAAGTATTGCCGACAGCTGTATGTTACTGATGACAAGGGTGTAAATCCTTGGGATACATTACCTAGCTACTGGAGTAGCGAAATTGAGTATATTAAGGACACCTCTAAATTTAGAGGTGTCCTTAATAAGCTTAATTAGATATAATCGCGTTATTATATTTGAAGGCTTAAAAGTATGTATAAAGTTTTATTAGCAGTTGTTTTTCTCTTTTTTAACTTATACTCTTCATCTGTAGAGATTAAACAAGATAGAGAAAATAAAGCAGATATGTTTTCACTTAAATCATATTTAGGTAAACTTTTAGAAGAAGATTTAGAGTATAAAAATAGAAATTTACAGAGTAAGATAACTCTGCTTAACTCTCTTATTGAACAAAATCGCTACAATCCGGATATATATCTGGCAGGAGAGTTTCAGGCACAAAAGACGTTGGATATGTCAAGAGTAAATCCAAATATAGAGCTTGAAGCTATAGGCAAGATAAATTTCAATATGCGTCTGTATGATGCACAACGCTCGAATTATATGAACTCTCGAAAAGAGCTGTTTAAGCAGTTAAGTTCTTTGGAGATAATTGATGCAAAAGAGCAGTTAGAGCTTCTGGGTATAGAGATATATACCGATCTGCTTCAGATACAACAGACTATAAACAGTTATAATATTTTACTAAAATATCAATTAGATATAACAGATATAGCTATTAAACGAGCTTCAAAAGGTCTTGGTGGTATATACGACAAGACACAAGCAGAAAACGACCTTATAAATATACAACTGCGTATAAGTGATTTAAGAGAACTGCTGATACAAAAAGAGTATATGTTTAAACAGTCAATAAACCTAAAATCCGGTGCACCTATTAAACTTATGGATATAGAGTACCAAAAACTTGATATGTCACTTGTGCAGTTGCAGAAAAAAGCTCTGCAAAATAATCCAAGGTTACATGTAATGCAAAAGCAGTATGAGCTGTCTCAAAGCGATATACAGCTAGAACAAGATAGAAAAGGTTTCATAGTAGATTGGACTTCACATTACGGTTTTGGACATGCAAAACAGCTTGAATCTCCTTTTCACTCCAATGATGGTGATGACTGGCTAGCTCTTTTATCTATAAAATATCCTCTATATGAACGTGGTGATATTGCGATGCAGGTTCAAGAAAAAAAGATAAGAGCTTTAGAGTCAAAAAATACGCTAGAGATTGAGAAGAGATTTTTAAGCAGAACGGTAAATAGATTGTATAACTCTTTAAAAAAACATAATATTAAAAACAGACTCTATAAGAGACAAAAAGAGGTTCTTTTAGAGAGATCAACTATATCCTACAACCGTTTTAAAGAGGCATTGGAGACATATAAGGCATACTCTGACTCTCTTAGGGACATGGCTAGGAGTGATGAATCATATATTCAAAATAAGATTTTAGTTGATGTAAATACGCTTGAAATCTATATTTTAAGCGGGGAGACACTACTTGACTCGCATTAAGGTCGCATTGACGGGGGAGGGTACGTATCCGTATGTAACAGGTGGAGTAAGCACTTGGGCTGACCTTATTGTGGGAGAACTTAAAAATATAGATTTTGTATTGATGCCTATATTAATGCACCCATATGTTAAGTTAAAGTTTGAAATTCCTAAAAATGTGATAAAGTTGGTCAAGATTCCGCTATGGGGTACAGAGGAGCCTACCGAATATGTTAAAGAGAGCGATTTTTCGCATATATATCGTATTAAGTTAAAGACAAAAGAGGAGATAGAGGCACAAAAAGAGCTTATTTTGATTATAGAGACTATATTGGAGTTTATCTATGAAAAAAACAGTGATTTAGATCTTCTTGGTGATAAAATAGTTGAGTTTCATGACTTTTTTAAAATATATGATTATCATGAATCATTTCGTTCTTTAGAAGTTTGGGAGGCTTATAAAAATAAGTTACAAGAGATATTACAACTTGAAACAGAGGCTCTGCCTAGTGTGCATGATATGATAGAGGGGCTACGTTTTTTATACCGTTTTTTTATCACATTATTAGCACCCGTAG
Organism: Helicobacteraceae bacterium; assembly: GCA_015484575.1. Classification (GTDB taxonomy): domain Bacteria; phylum Campylobacterota; class Campylobacteria; order Campylobacterales; family Sulfurimonadaceae; genus S010-53. Next base: position 3,664 of record WFND01000037.1, on the reverse strand, counting down.
AAAATTGTGATATTTACCACTCATCTGCTGCGGCATTTTGCGGTCTGCCATGTATTATTGCCAAAAAAAAGTTTGGTAGCAAGTTTGTCTTAACAGAACATGGAATATATGCTAGAGAGCAGTATCTTTTTGCTTCACGTGAGGGTGTTGCACCTAGAAGCAAAGAGTTTTTATTGGGTCTTATCAGTATGATAGTAAGACTCAACTATCACTTTGCAGATGTTATCTCTCCTGTATGTGATTACAATAAACGTTGGGAGCTTCAGTGGGGAGCAGATGAAGATAAGCTTCACACTATTTATAACGGTATAGATACCTTTATATTTAAGAAAACAAGACATAAGATAAATGAGCGACCTACTGTTGTGATGGTTGCTCGTATAGATCCGCTAAAAGATATAGAGACCTATATATACACATGTCTAAAAGTTAAAGAGAAGATTCCTAATGTGCTGTTTAAGCTTTACGGACCTATTGTGGATAAGAGCTATTTTGAGATGTGTCACGCTCTTTATGAGAAGCTGGAACTTCAAGAAAATTTTGAATTTTCCGGATTAACAAATAATCCTGCATCCGCTTATAATGAGGGGGATGTTGTTATGCTTACAAGTATTTCAGAGGCTTTTCCTTTTGTTGTTATAGAGGCTATGGCTTGTGAAAAAGTTGTTGTATCTTCTGATGTAGGCGGTACAAAAGAGGTTCTTGAAGGTTATGGTTATGTTGTAAAACCAAAAGATATAGATGGTTTTTTTGAGGCTGTTGTAGAAGTTTTAAGCGATAAAAAACGTGCCGGTGAGATGGAAGTGTTGGCTAGAGAAAAAGTTTTAAATGGTTTTACTATAGATGATATGGTAGATAGTTATCAGAGCCTGTACAGATCACTGTATAATCAAAAAAATAATTTTATTTTACAAGACAGGTTTTAAATAATGACTTTAATGAAATCGGAAAATGAACTTTTAGAGTTATATAATGCTATTACTAAAAATAAAGCAAAACCTCTAAACCACTGGGAGATAACTGCTCTGTTAGAGACTTACGGGCTTCGTGATATAGATGCAAAAAATGAGTATGGAGTGGAAAATCTATTTGAACTTGCTAAGTATCTATTGGCGTATATTGACAATAGAGATGACTATAAGCTACATAGTATTCAGACTATTAAACAGAGCAATAAATATAAACGAGCCGTATCAAACTATATAAGAGGACTTGCATTTTCAGTACCTATGCTTATTCAGATTATATTTACACTTGCTGTCGGTTACGCTTTATGGTCTTCTATGACAGCTGACAATGCGACTGCTACTGCAATCTCTTTGGGAACTTTTGCTGCTTTAATTATAACAGGAGGTTCTGCACAAGCCATCGGAAGAAAAGGGCTGTTTTATCTTAAAATGGGTGAAAAAACTTTGGCTAGGGATGTCACGTTTGTCTTATATGTAATTGGCATATTATTGATTATCGCTCTATTTATATTTTTAAGTGTTACAAACTTCTTTTTCAATATATATCCGGCTTACATGTATATTTGTGCTATGGAGTATTATGTCTTGTTGGCAGTTTTTTTTCTTACACTGTCTATATTTTATATATTTGAAGATTACCTGTCTATTGTATTACTAACACTTTCTGGACTATTTTTTGTCTATATGTTTCGTACGGTATTAAAATTTCCTTTAGATGAGTCACAGATTTACGGATTGATTATATTAAATATCTTAGTTATATCCGTTGCGACTTTAAAGCTTATGCGATTAAAAGATAAAAACGGCACTGCAGAAGGTTCTCAACTACCAAAGCCATCTATATTGTTATATTCACTCTTGCCATATTATACGTATGGATTTTTCTATTTCTCATTTTTGGTTGTAGATAGAATTATAGCTTGGAGCAGTGATACTATACATAACCCGTATGTTATATGGTTCAATGTCAAATATGAGTTAGGATTGGATTGGGCGCTTATATCCTTAGTGCTTATGATGGGCATTACAGAGGTTAGTATATCTGAATTTATGTACAGATTAAATGATCGTGTTACAGAGGTCTCATTTCTTGATGCGAAGAAGTTTTCACAAGAGATATATGATTTTTTCAAGAGATTTAATATAGCCTTTATGCTTTTCTCTTTTGGAGTAACCGTAAGTACCTTTTTTCTTGTTTACGGTTTACATGTAATGCTTAATATAGAGTTTATTGAAAATTTTATGCTTCAGCCTACTATCTCTATATTTATTATTGCGTCTATCTCTTATTTCCTGCTGGTAAATAGTTTGATGAATATTTTATTGATGTTTTCACTCTCAAGACATCATATACCCGTTAAAGCAGTAGGGTATGGGCTTTTTGTAAATGTATTTGTAGGTATGATTTTAAGTCGTGCTTTTGGATATGAGTATGCGGTATTGGGACTGTTTTTCGGTACTTTGGTTTTATGGTGGATGACATTTCGTGAAATTGTGGCTATGTTTAAAAATTTAGATTATTTTTACTATTCTGCGTATTAGGATTTTTATATGAAAAAGATATTTTTTGTAATTATGGTGCTGATATTTTTCTTTGGATGTACTCAGAAAAATTTAGACTTAAGTGATGTTGATAGAGAGTTGTCTATGCAAGATGAAACTATTATTTATGATATGCAGATAGATGATATATCACAAAAAGATAGAAGATTAGACTCTCTGTTTTTGGATTTTCCATTTATTTCACAATCTTTAAAAAAAGATTTTAAAGGTCACTTCTCTTTGGAATTTTATAAAAAACACAAACTCTCTTTAAATGCGAAGAGAGTAGATAGAGTTAATTATTCGGATTTGGAAAAAAATTTCAACAGTATAGATATTATATACACAAAAAAGATCTGGGTAAATCAGTATAAACAGCACTCAAATGAGCTGTTTGTAAATCTATGTGATTCATATAGACTTTCGTATAGACAGCAGAATATTTTGAAGCAGTGGATTAAAAACGGTGGTATATTCTGGATTGAAAACGGTCTTTATGGAATAGGAGATGATTTTGATATTTTGCCAAAAAAGACAAAAGATTTAAAATTTTTAGATTTTAATGTAAGTGAGTATATTTTTGATACTTCAAAAGAGATAGTGTTTGATGATATACAAAGAGTCAAACAGTTGGAAAATATAAAATCTCTTAAGATGAAAGTTACAGATAAAAAACAGATTAATTTTATAATAGATGGCTCAGTGTTAATAAGTTCTGATACGAAAAAACTGCTCTGTTTAAACCGATATGGTAAAGGTAAGATACTCTCTATGCTGCCGTTTGAATTTACAGATTTGAATAAAGATGGAGAACTTCTTCGTTGGAAACTTCTTGATATAATAAAAAAAGATGTAATGGTAGATGGTTTGAAGATTGTTGCCAAAGAGACAGTCGTGCCAAAAAAGAGAGTAAAAGAGAAAAAACAGCAGATAAAAGAGGGTCTGTGTATTCAACTTTTTAGTACATATAGCTATAAAGATGCCTTAAAAGATATTGAAGACTCCAAAGATTATAAACTATCAAGAATTGAAAATAGAGGTAAAATTTTTACCGCAAGAGTTGGAATGTACTCTCATATGAGAGATCTGAAAAATGATTTTAAAGAGTTGAAAAAGCTCTATCCTAACGCTTTCGTTAGACGCTGTATATATAG
>WFND01000036.1 GCA_015484575.1 Helicobacteraceae bacterium | reverse complement strand
TTAGTAAGCCTTTGTTGGTCGAAATTATAGCTGAAAAGTGCTTTTAAAGCCTTTGTTTTATGGGGATTTCTTGTTTTTCAGGACTGACTATTTATACTTTTGCTCTATAATAGCATTAATGATTTACATGTAAAGAGTTTTTATGAATTATTTTGCAAAACGCATTATCCCGTGTTTGGATGTAAAAGATGGGCGTGTTGTTAAGGGTGTTAATTTTGTAGGTCTTCGTGATGCCGGTGATCCTGTTGAAGTTGCTAAACGGTATAACGAAGAGGGTGCTGATGAGATCACTTTTTTAGATATTGGTGCTTCTCATGAGGGGCGTGATACCATTGTTGATGTTGTTAAGCAGGTTGCACGTGAAGTTTTCATTCCACTTACCGTCGGTGGAGGGATTAGAAAATTAGATGATATTTATGCACTTTTAAATGTCGGTTGCGACAAGGTTAGTGTAAATTCTGCTGCTATTAAACGTCCTGAACTTATAGATGAAGGAGCAAAACGTTTCGGTTCTCAATGTATCGTTGTCGCTATCGATGTAAAAAAAAGAGCCGATAAGTATCATGTCTATCTAAACGGTGGTCGTGTCGATACTGGTATTGATGCACTAAAGTGGGTAGAAGAGGCTGTAGAGCGTGGTGCCGGAGAGATTTTACTGACATCAATGGATGCTGATGGAACAAAAGCAGGATTTGATATTGAGATTACAAAAGCTATGAGCAATCTAGTCAATGTTCCTATCATAGCTAGTGGCGGTGCCGGAACTATGGAACATATAAAAGAGGCGTTTGAGTGTGGTGCCGATGCGGCTTTGGCAGCTAGTATCTTTCACTACAAAGAGATCGATATTATGGATTTAAAACGCTATCTTCATGACAATAACATAGCGGTACGCTTATGATAATATGTGCCGGAGAGAGTGAAACTTTTGATTTTGCTACACCTATGGGCATTGGTTTAATCGATACCGCTATGAATGTGACACGTTTATGCCTTTTTGATAAGCCGGAGTTTATACTTTTTGTAGGAACGGCAGGAAGTTATGCAAGTGCTAATATTTTAGATGTTATAGAGTCTAAAACAGCTGCTAACATAGAGTTATCTTTTTTACAAAACAAGTCATATACCCCTATAGACAACGTAATATCCGCACAGACAGAAGATAAAAAAGATATTATCGTAAACTCTTCAAACTATATCACTACCGATGAGGTGTTAGCATCTAGTTATGAGAAGTTTGGCATAGGTATTGAAAATATGGAGTTCTTTTCGGTTGTGAGAGTTGCCAAAGAGTTTAATATACCTGTTGGCGGAGTTTTTTGTGTAACAAACTACTGCAATAAAGATGCCCATAAAGATTTTATAAAAAATCATAAAGCTGCAAAAGAGAAATTAAGCTTACATGTAAATAGAAGAGTTAAAGAGCTAACATCATGAAAAAGAGTATTTTAGATTTTACAAAGAGTGAGTTAGCCTTACATGTAAAGCCCTCTTTTAGAGCCAAACAGATATTTTCATGGATTTATCATAAGTATGCCGATAGTTTTGATAAGATGCAAAACCTTCCAAAATCTATGCGAGAGTCTTTAGAGAGAGAGTTTAGCCTTATACCTCTGAAAATTCTTAAAAAAGAGAACTCAAGCGATGGCACAATCAAATATCTTTTTGAGTTGCAAGACGGTAAAACGGTAGAGAGTGTATTGTTGCGTATGAAAGAGGCTTATACGGATGAAGATGGTGTAAATCATAGTGCAAAATATACCGTTTGCGTCTCTACGCAGGTTGGTTGTAAAGTCGGATGTACTTTCTGTCTAACTGCAAAGGGTGGTTTTACACGTGATTTAAGTGCAGGTGAGATTGTTGCTCAGGTATTAGCTTTAAAGATTGATAATGATTTAGCTTCAAACCGCCGTTTAAATATCGTATATATGGGAATGGGTGAACCTCTTGACAATCTTGAAAATCTGGCAAAAGCGATAGAGATTTTCAAAGATGAAGAGGGTATGGCTATCTCAGCCAAGCGTCAAACTGTCTCAACAAGCGGACTAAGCTCAAAGATAGACAAGCTAGGAGAGTTGGACTTGGGTGTTCATATCGCTATCTCACTTCATGCCGTTGATGATAAACTTAGAAGTGAACTTATACCCATGAACAAAGCCTATAATATCGCATCTATTATAGAAGCGGTAAAACGTTTTCCTATAGATACTAGAAAGCGTGTTATGTTTGAATATCTGGTAATTAAAGGTAAAAATGATGATCTAATTTCTGCAAAAAAACTTGTAAAACTGCTTCACGGTATAAAAGCAAAGGTGAATCTAATCTACTTTAACCCTTACGAGGGGAGCGAGTATCGCAGACCAAGCCGTGAAGATATGACAGCCTTTCAAGAGTATCTCGTAAACCATGGGCTTTTATGCACCATACGTGACTCAAAAGGTATAGACATCAGTGCTGCTTGTGGGCAGTTGAAAGAGAAGAGTTCTCAAAAAAGGATATAATAACATGGACACAATAACATTAGTGTTGCTACTTTTTATAAGCACCGTCGTCATTGGTGGAATCGGTGGTTTTATTTGGGCAATAAGAAACGAAGATTAAAGGAGATAGTGTGGCAGATTGTAAAAAAAGTAATGCAGATCGCATAAAACGGATAATTTCTCTATGTGAAGAGAACTTTGGCATAGGCTCTGTACTGTTTGTCGGTGTAAAGTATCATCAAAAAATAGGTTGGGTTGCAAAAGTTCAATTTCAAGAGTCAGTCTATTTTGGAAATCTAACTTCTGACGGTGATGATGATACACAAGCACTTCGTAATCTAAAAAATCGCGTAAAAAAAATAATCAAGCGATATAATACAGTATAATACATGCTCAAATGAAGCTTTAGGAGTATGTATGCGAAATCTTTTTTCATTAATATTTATACTATTTGTATTTAATACGGCTTACGCCAAACCGACTACTCAAGTTATGTTTATCTTGGATGCTTCTGGAAGCATGTGGGGACAGGTTGAAGGCAGAGACAAGATAACAGTTGCCAAAGAGTCTCTGTTAAACAGTATCTCGGAGTACAGTAGTAACATAAATATGGGCTTAATAGTTTTTGGACACAACAGCAAAGAGAAGTGTGTCGGTAGTGAAATTATTATGCCACTTTCTCATATTGATGAAAACAAGATGCTTCAAAAACTGCAAAATATAAATCCAAAGACGGAAGGCTCTATCTCTCATGCTCTTATTCAGGCGGCAAAAGCTATGCGAAGCAAGGATAAAAAAGCAACTGTTGTTTTACTTAGTGATGGACAGAAGCTTTACAAGACGGATCCTTGCCTGAGTGCAAAAATATTAGAAGAGCAAGGTATAGACTTTCGAGTATATGCGATAGCATTTGGTGCAGATGTCAAAGCTCAAAAACAGCTTAAGTGTATAGCAGATATAACCGGTGGAACTTATTTTAATGCACAGAGCGTTGAGAGTTTAGAAGATTCATTAAAAAAAGTTTCGCAACAGATTCAATCTCTGGACGAAGAGCCGAAAAATAAAAATCTACGCATAACGGCAAGTGAGGAGAAAAACTCCAGACCTGTCAGAGCATTTCACGCTATATATAAAGTGGTTAACGGCAAGATGGCAGATAGCACTACAACAGAGTGTTACTCTAAAGCTACTAGAGCATGTATTCGCCACTTAGACAAAGGTCTCTACCGTGTTATCACACACTACAAGGGTATAAAAAAAGAGGATATGCTTCTTATCGAATCAGATAACCCCGTTAGTTTACATGTAACGCTAAAAGAGACTGGACGTGTTGAGATAATCGCTACAAAAAACAGAGGCAGAGATGTGGTAGATGCTGTTCATACTCTATATAAGATTGTTAACAATAAAGTAGCTAAAAAACCTACTGCCAAGTGCTTATCAAACAGACAAGACAGCTGTCTAGGACGAATTGCTACGGGTGAATATCTCATAAAAACAACATCAAACTCCATCACAAGAGAAAATAGACTCAAAGTTGTTAAAGGCAGATTAAACAGTATCAATGTAGATATGGGTAAATCGGCTACGATAGAGATTATCTCACGTTCACAAGATAGAGGGCTGATTGTACATCATGATATATATAGACAAAACGGTGAAAAAATCATAGCCTCTTGTGATACAAAACGTGCAAGTACATGCAAAAAAAGTCTTTTAGCAGGAAGATATAGAGTGGTCTCTAGTGCCAATGGTGTAGAGAAAAAGAGTCATTTTAAATTGAGAGATGGCGAGTCAAGCCGTTTAAGAGTTCTATTTCCTTCTACTCATCACTAGTTTATGTACGATTTTCTAAAGACAAAAACTCTACTATATATAGAAGATGATGTTGATGTGTTGGATAATATATCAACACTTTTAAAAAACTATTTTGCAGAAATTTTCTCATCTTTAAATGCTGAGACAGGTTTTGATATTTTCTCTAAAAACAGTATAGATATGCTTTTAGTTGATATAGAACTGCCCGGCATGAACGGTATAGAGTTTATAAAAAAGATAAGAGAGATAGATAAAGATATACCGATTGTTATCATATCGGCATATACGAAAACAGATTATCTTTTAGAGTCGGTTGAGTTAAAGATAGATAAATACATAGTAAAACCTCTGACATCCAAAAAACTACATCTTCTCTTAGAGAAGATGAACTCTGAGTTTAAGCTAAAAGGTGAATTTGAGTTTGTATCCGGTGTTACGCTTAACCGCCATGATTTAACCATAAGATATGCTGATGAGATACATAAACTGACATCCAAAGAGTTAAAGTTTTTAGAGATTTTAAATAATAGAAAATTTATAAATTATGATGAGCTAAATGAGCTGTGGGAAGAGTCTCCTCCAACTCAAAATGCCATACGCTCCTTTTTGAAAGCGTTACGAAAAAAACTTCCGCAAGATATACTTAAAAATAGACAAAATCTGGGCTATTATGTCTAAGAAAAACTCTGCAAGAAACTTAACAACGCTTATCGTTTTACTACCTCTTGTCTCTCTGCTTGTGTATGGTGTCAGCTCCTATATGTTCTTCTTTTTCACACAGCAAAAAGAGACAAAACAGGCTCTTAAGAACTATGAAAACACATTGATAAATCTTGAAAAAGAGAGGCTCAAAGAGAAGGTTAATTCTCTTGTGCAGTTTATAAACTATTATGATGGAAAAAGTAGCGATAAGATTAAGGATGATGTAAAAAATATTGTCAGTGTTACTGTTAATGTAGCAAATAATATCTATGAAAAATATAGAGATACGAAGAGTGAAGAAGAGATAAAAACCATGATAGTATCTGCATTAAATAAGATAAAATTTGAGGGAGATATAGGCTATCTTTTTATCCTAAACCTCAAAGGTGACACTATCTTACATGTAGATAAGAAGATGCAAGGAACAAATATCTTAAATATACAAGATATTTACGGAAAGTACATTATAAAAGAGTTCAATAAAGTGCTTCGCTCAAAAGGTGAAGGCTTTGTGGATTATTACTGGTATATCGTAAGTGAAAATCGTAAGACTATGCACTACAAAATATCTTTTGTAAAGATGCTTGAGTGTTATGACTGGTATATCGGTGCCGGTGAGTATCTAAAATATATGAAAAAATTTGTAAAGAGAGATATTATTGATTATATTCGTTCAAATGCACACTTTAAAAATGGGCATTTTTTTCTCTTTGACAGTAAAAACAAGATGTTGTTTCATCAAGAACAGAGAAGAGCAGATAGATTTTTTAAGTATAAAAAAGAGGGCTTTAAGGTGGGTGAAAAAGAGATTTCATACACTAAATATATAAAAGAGTATGACTGGTATATAGTAGCAAACAGAGATATAAGAGATATTAAAGTCAGCATAGATAAAAATAAAAAAATTGATGAGATAAAACGTGCAAACCACACACAGACCAATTTTTATCTTCTTGGTGTCTCATGGCTTATCTCAATTTTACTATCTTTGTATCTATCTATCATTATAAACAGATTGCTAAAAAATTATGAGAGCCAGATTAGCCAGAGTAATGAAAAGTTAATTTTTCAGTCACGTCAGGCCATTATCGGTGAACTTTTTAGTATGATAGCTCATCAATGGAGACAGCCGGTCAATAAGATAGCTTCCATACTCCTTCTTCTTAGATTTGAGCTAAAAAACAGAAAATTAGATGCTAAAACTATAGATAAAAAATGCGAAGAGATAGAGACAAGTATTGAGTTTATCTCTGAAACTATAGATGATTTTAGAAGCTTTTACAGACCAAAAACCGACAGTAGCGTGGTAAATCTAAAAGAACTTATTGAGCAGTCACTGTTTTTTGTCGGCAGTGCAGTTGAAAAGAAAAATATAAATATCATTAAAGAGCTAGACGATGTAGAGTATAAACTTTATCAAAATGAGTTTGTGCAGGTGATGTTAAATCTTATAAAAAATGCCATAGATGCCACAAATGACGCAGGAGAGATACTCATTAAGCTTGAAAAGAGTATAGATGATATAGTTATATCTGTGGAAAATGATGCCAAAAATATAAGAGAGGGTGATTTGGACAAATTTTTCAATCCTTACTATACGACAAAAAAAGAGTCCATGGGATTGGGGCTTTATATGGCAAAAATTATTATCCAAAAACACATGCTAGGAAGCATAGATGCTCAAAAAATAGCAGATAAGATACGTTTTAGTATCAAACTGCCATTAAGGCAGTAGCTGATTTATCTCTCTAGCATTACAGTATCCATCAACATTTTCGATACGATCGGTAAGATTTATACTTAAAATCCAGCCTGTATTATCTCCTGCATCAACACGACACCAAGGCCATTCACAGCCTAGATTTATAAGACAGCTCTCATGGTCTCTAAGAGTTGTTATCACTTTAGATGAGGTAGATGGTTTTTCATAAACTTTTACATCTTCCCCCTCTTTAATACTTTTTACCTCAAAAAGATATGCTCCAACTTGTGTACACATTGAGATAGTAGGAATCTGCATCTCTTCATAACTCATCATAACTATATCATCAGGATTTTTACTTACATCAACCCAGCCACGCTGCCCTTTATACTCTACAAGTGCTTTAGCGTTTTTATGTCGTTCTAGTGCGATTATACAGATGGCATTTAGCGGTATATAATTTATCACCTCTTCATCTTTACATGTAAAGCTTTCATACATAGGTATCATATTTTTGGAGTTGTTCTTATAAAAGCCGCTATCCTCATCAACCAAAGTTATAAGATTGGCTTCTAAGCTCAACGTTATAAAAAGTATAAGTAGGTATTGCATCTTTTAAACCCTTGTTGATTATGTTACTTTTCATTATTTTACGCTCAACAACCTTAAAAAAAGATTTTGCTTTTTTCTTCTTCTTTTTAATCCACCCTAAAACTATTTTTCGCCATAATACCTCTCTTAATTTAAGGTTGAAAAGATGATTAACAGAAAAAAGATATACAATCCAAACTCTACGGAAAATGTTAATGACAGAAAAATTTTTGGTGGAAATCCAACGGGAATTTTTGAACTTAACAATATAAAATATCAGTGGGCATATAATCTTTGGGAAGTGATGTTAAATAATACATGGTTTCCAAAAGAGGTTGATATGACACGTGATGTTAATGACTATAAAAATCTTACAGACAATGAAAAACAGGCCTATGACAAGGCACTTTCACAGCTTATATTTATGGATTCACTACAGACTAACAACCTTATAGACAATGTAAATCCATACGTCACATCACCGGAGATAAACCTTATCTTGGTTCGCCAATCTTTTGAAGAGGCTCTTCACTCACAAAGTTATGCCGTTATGGTTGACTCTATCTCTCAAAATTCTGAAGAGATATATGACCTTTGGCGTCGTGATATGATGCTTAAGCATAAAAATGATGCCATTGCGGCAGTTTACGATCAACTCTCAGAAAATCCCACTGAAACCAACTTTGTCAAAGCATGTTTTGCAAATCAGATTTTAGAAGGCATCTACTTTTACAGCGGTTTTGCCTATATCTACACTCTTGCACGTTCTGGTAAGATGTTAGGCTCTGCCCAGATGATTAGATTTATACAGCGTGATGAAGTGACACACCTTGTTCTTTTTCAAAATCTTATAAACTCCCTAAAACGTGAACGTCCAGAACTTTTTACAAAAGAGCTTGAAGATGATGTGTATGATATGTTTAAAAAAGCCGTACAGCTTGAAGTCGATTGGGGTAAATATATCACTCAAGGGCAGATTTTAGGTCTAACGGATGATATAGTTGAGCAGTATATACAGTTTTTGGCAGATGAAAGATTAAAAAATGTAGGAATGAAACCTCTATATAATGTTGCAAATCCTATAAAATGGGTTGATGATTTTTCAAAATTTAATGACCAAAAAACAAACTTTTTTGAAGGTACTGTAGCAAATTATTCTAAAGGCTCTATCAGTTTTGACGACTTCTAAAAAACTTGTATCTTTATCCTTCGCCTCAACGGATAATTACGAGGCAAACCTAAATCTGCTTATATCTTTAATTGATAAAGCGGATGAAAACTCTATCATAGTTGCTCCTGAAGTCTGTTTGACAGGCTATGATTACGACAACTTTCAAAAGGCTATAGATTTTACCCCATATGCTATAGAGAAACTTCTCTTACATGTAAAGAGTAAAACAGCTATATTAACTCTTATGCAAAAGAGAGATGAGGGTGTTTACAACGTAGCTATTGTTATTCATAACTCAAAAGTTATATACTCACAAGCAAAAGCTAAGCTCTTTAAATTTGGAGATGAACATAACTACTTTCTATCAGGCAGAGATAGTGATATATCTGCCTTTGAGATTGACGGCATAAAGATAGGCATACTAATCTGCTTTGAACTAAGATTTAAACATCTATGGCAACAGCTTGAGGGTTGTGATGTTATAGCTATCCCTTCACGTTGGGGAAAACTGCGTTCTCAAAACTATCTCTCTCTTACAAATGCACTTGCCATTATGAACCAATGCTATGTAGTAGCTTCCGACAGCTCAAATGAAGACTTTAGCAGACAGAGCGGTATTGTCACCCCTTTTGGCAAAGAGAGGCGAAATGATGGCTTAGAGCTTATTACAGAAGAGTATAAGCCTTCAGAGATAAAAAAGATGCGTAGATACATGGATGTAGGAATATGACTAAAATAGTTCAGATGAGAAACTCTAAACTTGCAGAGCAGATTGATAGAAGATTTGCTTTAGATGCTGATGTAAAAGATGCGATAGCCAAGACCAACAGAGAAGCTTTTGTTCCAACAGGCTTTAAACATCATGCCTATAAGCTTGATGCCCTTCCTATGAGTGCACAACAGTGGATTAGTTCTCCTTTAACAGTGGCTAAAATGACCCAGTATCTATCTCCAAAAGGTGCAGACAGAGTTTTAGAAGTTGGATGTGGCAGCGGTTATCAGGCAGCTGTTTTATCACATCTGTTTCGCGGTGTTTTTACTATTGAGAGGATAGAGCCTCTTCTTCTTGAGGCGAAAGAGCGTTTTCGCACCCTTGGCATTATGAATGTTCATACTCGTAGCGATGACGGTCAGAAAGGGTGGGTACAGTACGCTCCATACGATAGGATACTATTTTCTGCATCTGCAAAATCTATCCCTAAATGTTTGATTGAACAGCTATCTGAAGGTGGTATTCTTGTTGCACCTATTGAAAAAAATTCTAAGCAGGTTATAATTAGGTATCGAAAAAAAGACAACAGGCTTATAGAGGAGACTCTTGATGAGTGTATCTTTGTCCCTGTTTTAGATGGTATCCAAAGATAAAGGAGTCAAAATGACTCCTCTCTTGCCGACAGGCAAAGCTTTAGTGACTGAGTATAATTTGGACTTGTTCAAATTATACGAGATTTATTAGCAGGAGACAAAATGACTCCTCTCTTGCCGACAGGCAAAACTTTAGAAACAGGAGCGGTTATGAATTCAACACAAGAGAGTATCTCTTTAGAGTTAACCAAATTACATCTATATTTTGTAAATGATATTTTTCTTATAGATTCAGAGGGTGGTACGGATATACAAAAAACCCTCTTTAAAC
>WFND01000035.1 GCA_015484575.1 Helicobacteraceae bacterium | reverse complement strand
TGTTATAGGAGTTACTATTTCAATCTCTTCTTTCTTGCCGTTAGCAATATCACCTCTTAATCTATCTCTTTCTTTTCTAGCATCAGCTAAACTAATTTCAGGATATGTCCCAAAACTTTTTAACTTTCTTTTGCCATCAACGGTATATCTCATGCGCCACCACTTTTTTACCTTACCTTTATCATCAGCTTTGACCAATAAAGATAACCCATTTCCATCAGAAAACGTTTGGTCTATATCTGTAACTTTGATTGCATTGATTGCTTTTACACTGAGTACATTGACTTTCATAGCATCCTCCTGAAATGGTATAACATTTAAAAAGTTATACCTTCTTTTATAAATGTTATACCACTAAATCATCGGATAAGTATAGCATAGCTTGGATTACTATGGACTAACAGTGTGAGGGTATAGGTTATAAAGTGCTTGTTTTAGGGAATTTTTTGAGTTTATTGGATTATGATAGATTAGGATTTTGGTGGAGCTGTGGAGAATCGAACTCCAGTCCAAAAGTAGGCTACTTTCAGTCTCTACATGCTTAGAGACATTGCTTGATTTAATCTAGCTTCATGCAATGTGCAAAACTACACTAGACGAGCCTCAAGGGTTCATTTTACGCTGAGACAGACGTAAAATATATCTACATAGGGGTTATACTTCAAATCCTACTTATCTAGAGTCCATAGGTGAAGCAGCCCGCCTCCATAGGAGGGGTTAAAAACTTAAGCTACTGCTAAAGCTGGGCGATAATTTGTATTGTTTGCGTTTAAGCAATTGTGAGCCGTATAACGGGATGCTCAGCCCGACATGCAACCAAAAGCCACCTACTCCTGTCGAAACCAGGTCAGCCCCATAATGCTAAGTTGCAATTATAGCTAATTATTCGTTTATTTTGGATTTAATAATCTGACAAAGTTTTGAGCAACGCTCTATCTTTTGAGTCAAAGTGATATTGTCTTGTAAAAGTATATCTATAAATGCAGAGCCTACAATAACACCATCTACACCTTTTGATTTCTCTTTTGCAGTTTTTTCATTTACTCCAAAGCCTACATATACGGGTGTATTGCTGTAGCTTTTTATATCTGTAACGATTTTTTGTAAATCTTCAGATTTTCCAGCACCTGTAATTCCTGCATATGCAACGAGGTAGATGAATTTTTGAGCATTTGATACAAGCTCTTTAATCCTCTCTTTGGTATCGGTAGGTGCAACAAAACTAATATTTGCCAAAGAGTTTTTTTCAAACTCATCACTATATAAAAGAGCCTCCTCATGCGGTAAATCAGGGATAATCAAACCACTTACATGTAAGCTTGAAGCTTTTTGCAGTAACTTTGATATATTGTATTGATAAAATGGATTAAAATAGCCCATCCAGAGTGTATCCACATCTTTTGCTATCTTTTTGGACACACTCAATATATCTTGAAATCTAAAACCTCTCTCAAGTGCTAAAAAGTTTGCTTTTTCTATAATAGGACCATCAGCTACAGGGTCAGAAAATGCAACTCCCAACTCTATAGAATCCACTCCACTCTCTCCAAGTGCCAACGCAAGGTCTGCGGTAAAATTAACATCGGGGTAACCTGTAGTGATATATGCTACTAACTGCTTCAAATATGCTCCAAATCTGGGGATTTAAGTAAGGAAAATTTTATTTTTGTTAATTCGTTATCTAGTTTTAAGTCATCTTGCCAAGTTAGATAAAAATCGTTAATCTCTAACATCCAGTTTATAACTTCTTCATTTGCAGGACCTTTTAATAGACGCATCTGTTCTAAAATATCTTCAACAAAAGTGGATAATCTTGTCATAGGTTCTAGTTGTAAAAAACCGGATGCAGATTTTATATTGTGAAAAATACGAAAAAGTTCATCTAAGCTACGCATATAACGATCAGGACTTTGAAGATCAACTATCAGCATCTCCATAACATCTACCATCATCGCATAGTGATCTAAAAATTCATCTATAATTTCAAAATCAAAGTTCTCTTCTAAATTGCGTCTTACGCCCATAAAGTAGTTCTCCTGTCACGTTGAATTATAGCGTTTTTTTAGTTAAAATTCTCATATCCAAATATTAAAGCAGAGTATATGACAAAAAAATTAACTATCAGTACAATAAAAAAATTGAAAAATGAGCGTAAATTAACTATGATTACCGCCTATGATGCACTCTTTGGCAAATTATTTAATAATACGGCAGATATTATCTTGGTAGGTGATAGTTTAAATATGAGCTTTGGAGGCAAAGCTGATACTTTAAGTATTACCCTTGATCAGATGATATATCATACTCAGGCTGTTTCAAATGGAGCAACGGACACATTTTTGATTACAGATATGCCATTTGGTACATATATAACAAAAGAGGTAGCTTTAGAGTCTGCTTTAAAAGTTTACAGACAAAGTAGTGCAGATGCTGTTAAGATTGAAGGTGGAGCAGATAAAGCAGATACTGTTAAATATCTTGTAGATAACGGTATTGCGGTATGTGGACATATCGGGCTACTGCCTCAATCCGTTCGTTCAGAAGGTGGGTATAAAGTTAAAGGAAAAGATGAACAGAGTGCCAAATCTCTTTTACAAGATGCAAAAGAGATTGAAAAAGCCGGTGCTTTTTGTATCGTTATTGAAGGTGTCAAAGCTGATGTTGCCAAGATAATCTGTAAAAGTGTCTCCATACCTGTTATAGGTATCGGTGCAGGAAATGCTCTCGATGGTCAGGTGCTTGTCTTCTCTGATATGCTAGGTCTGTTTGAAGATTTTACTCCTAAATTTGTAAAAAAGTATCTTGATGGTGCTGCTTTGGTAAAAAATGCAGTAAGAAATTACAAAAAAGAGGTAGAATCTGGTGAATTTCCTGATGAAATCCACACTTATTAAGTACCTATACGCTATATTGCTATGATTTTAAGAGATAGGGAAAGATGGAACGTTTAGTTGAGATTGAGAAATTTACAAATGATGAAAATATAGAGCTGTCTTTACGTCCTGACGGTTGGAGTGAGTATATAGGACAGCCTCAATTAAAAAAAAATCTTGGAGTATTTATAGAAGCCAGTAAAAAAAGAGGTGATGTGCTTGATCATGTCCTTTTTTATGGACCTCCGGGTCTTGGTAAAACTACTTTGGCTCTTATTATCGCAAATGAGATGAATTCAAATATAAAAGTAACAGCTGCACCAATGATAGAAAAAAGTGGTGATTTAGCGGCAATATTGACAAATCTTGAAGAGGGAGATATACTCTTTATAGATGAAATTCACCGTCTCTCTCCCGCTGTTGAAGAGATACTTTACTCCTCTATGGAAGATTTTCGTCTTGATATTATTATCGGTAGCGGTCCTGCTGCTCAAACTGTTAAAATTGACCTGCCACGATTTACCCTAATAGGTGCTACAACCCGTGCGGGTATGCTCTCAAATCCTCTAAGAGACCGTTTTGGTATGAGTTTTCGTATGCAGTTTTATTCACCCGATGAACTTTCGCTCATCATTACAAAAGCGGCTGATAAGTTATCAAAACCTATCGCAAAAGAGGCAGCATACGAAATAGCTAGACGCTCTCGCGGAACTCCCCGTATAGCTCTTAGACTACTAAGGCGTGTTCGTGATTTTTCTGATGTTGCCAATGAAGAGTCTATCTTACATGTAAGATGTAAATTCGCTTTAAATGAGTTAGGTATAAATACTCACGGTTTTGATGAGATGGATATTAGACTTTTAAAACTTCTTATCTCTGCAAAAGGTCGTGCGATGGGGCTTAGCACTTTAGCGGCAGCACTTAGTGAAGATGAGGGAACGGTTGAAGATGTACTTGAGCCTTATCTTCTTGCAAATGGTTATCTTGAACGTACCGCTAGAGGGCGTATTGCCACACATAAAACCTATGATATCTTAGGTTTAGAAAATCCAAATCAACAACAGAGTCTTTTTCAATGAAATCACAACATTTTCTTATAGCACTTTTTATAACCGCACTTTTTGGTATATATATCTTATATAAACCCTTCTTTTTAAGCATAACTATCGCAATATTGTTAGCTGTATCAACATCAAATATTCAAAAAAGACTACATAGCATAACACGCTCAAATCTTATCTCAGCTCTAATATCAAGCATACTTTTAGCACTGCTGTTTTTTGCACCGTTGGGATATTTTTTAGCATCTATAACAATGTTAGTAAACAATGTTGACCCTACGCATTTAGATATTTTATATCAAAAAATTCTTTTATGGATCTCAAATATACCTCCTGATTTTGAGATACTTAAGAAATTTTTACAAGATCTCTTTAGCGAATCAACTATAAGAGATTCTGCTTCAAAAGCGGTTGCACTTACGGCAACACTTGGAAAATACAGTGCCCATTTTCTTAAGAATGCTCTTTTGATAATAGTATTTTACTTCTTTACCCAATATCATGGTCGCTATATATTTAATTTTTTCAAAAATGTTATCAGTCTTAGAAATCAAGACACCATACAGTTAAGCCATGAAATTTCATCTGTTATGAGTGTAGTATTTTACTCCATAATAGTAACAGCAATGTTTGAAGGTGCCTTGTTTGGAGTAGCTATATCATACTTTGGATATGATGGTTGGTTATTTGGAATTATGTATGGATTTGCTTCTCTTTTACCTGTTGTAGGCGGGGTTATAATGTGGTTGCCGTTTGTGGTGTATGAATTGGCTTTGGATAACGTTATGAACGCTATATATATCGCTGTGTACTCTATAGTAATCATCTCAATAGTAGCAGATACTTTTGTTAAACCATTCATTATAAAGTGGATTAATTATAAATTTGTAAAGAATAAAGAGAAGATGAATGAGATGCTTATATTCTTTTCTATTATTGCCGGATTGACGACTTTTGGTTTTTGGGGTATGATTTTAGGACCTGCAATTACTGCATTTTTTCTAGCTGTTTTAAAACTTGTCGGAGACCAAAGTAACTCTGAATCCGTACACGATTGATACACTTTTTGATGTTAGTATTACATCTAAACTTAAAGGATTTTTTATGAAAATAGCTATTTTATTGACTCTAGGTATATTTATACTCTTTAGCGGATGCGGAAAGATAGAAGATCAAACGGCAGGTACGACAGAAGCAAGTAGCGATAACTATAAGCCAAATGCGAACAATCAGTGTGCAACCGATCAGCAAAATTCTCAGGGCTGTTTTGCTAATGAGCCGTTTTTTGCCGAAAATAGAGTTGATTTAGGATATTGGGCTCTCTATAAAAAGAGCAATAATTATAAAAACTATTATGATATGTACTATAAAAGTTATAAGTTTATCAGTGACGGCTCTGTAAAAAAACGTCCCCAGAGTGAAGGGTATTTTAGAATAGACGGTTCACTTTGGGGCGTAAATGATGCAGCAGACACGATAAGTTTGGACAGTGGCGAAAGTTTTAAGCTGACAGGACGTAGATATAGTGGAGTTGATTGCTATGATGTAACACATAATAGCGGTACTTATAAGATGTGTGCAGAGAAATCTGTTGATAATTCACACAAAAACTCTTCTGGTTATTATGGAGAGAAAGTATCTTTTGGTAATTACAATTTTGGTAACTACAGCTCTGTAGGAAAATGGAGTATTGATGGTGCAGAAGTGACTTTAAACAGTGATGGAACAACATCAAACTCAGGCGAATGGGGAGTAAGTGAAGATGGAAAGATTATAACCATAGATGCGAACTCATACATCGTAAACAGATACCCTGATAATAGCTGTATAGATACATACACCCTTGTGTTAAATACAAAGCAGGAGAGTGTCCGCCTCTGTAAAAAATAATTTTAACTTATAAGGAAGATATAAGTATAAAGCATATAATATTTTACTTACCATTCAGTAAGGAAATATATAAGTGGCAAAAATATCAAAAAAAGAGTTGATTATCGAACACTCTCGTAAATCATTTTCTAAAAATGGATATGAACTTACGAGTTTAGAGTCCATAGCCAAAGAGTGTGAAATAACCAAACCGGCTATCTATTATCATTTTAAAGATAAAGCAACACTCTATAAAGCTGTCGTATGTCCGGAATTTACGGCATTGGCAGAGAAGATTGAAAAAAATACTCAAGATGGTGATGCTGTTAAAAGAGTCCAAAATTATATCTCAACATTTGGAAATTTTCTTATCTCAAATCCAGATTTTAGTGCTATTTTTGCTAGAGAGATTGCCAATGGATCGGCAAATATTCCGGATGAATGTATAAATCAGCTCTCAAGAACCATTAAGCAACTTGTAAATATTTTATATGCAGGAGAGAGTGAAGGAGTATTTTCCAAAGAGTCTCCATTTTTGATACAGATGATGATAGTTACACCTCTTATCTCTTGTCATACAAGCAAACCGTTACGTGAAAGAGTAGCTCTACATGCACAAAATAGTAAAATTTCTCTTGAACCTAATTTCGCAAATATCATAGATTCTCTATCAACAAAAATCATAAAAGGATTAAAATGTTAAAAAAATCTTTTCTAGCCCTTGGTGTTCCATTTTTGCTTAGTGCTACAACTTTGCCGGAGCTTTTTAGTGCTTTAAAAAATCATGCACAGACAAAGTCTGATGAGATGCTTGTTCAACAGGCAAAAGCTGCACAGAAGATGGCAGACTCTAAGCTCTATCCAACCGTTAATCTGTTTGCAAAATATGACTATTATACAACTGCTTCAGGAATGATTCCCGTACCGCCAAATGATCTTTTAGCTATGGTAAAAGAGCCAAAGATTGCTCAACCGTTTAGCCAAAATATTTTGCGGGAGGGGGCAAATTTCACTATGCCTGTATTTGTAAAGTCTATCTTTACCATCTCAGACAAAGCAGAAAAAATGCAAAAAAGCGCTAAAGCCAAAAAGAGGATAAATTTATTAAAAAATGAGGCTATCATAGTAGGCTCAAATGCAAATTATCTATATCTACAAGAGCTTAAAAAATCTCTTAATCTGAAGAAAAAATCTCTTTTAGAGACTCAAAAAACCATAAGAATAAAAGTAAATAACGGTCGTGCACCTCTGTCGGCTCTATATAAAATAGATGATGGAATTAATCAGATAGATATAGCTAAAAATTCTATCGCACTGCAAAAAGAGAAGATTGTAAACAGCATCCGTTCTCTTACAGGCATAACACTAAAAGAGCCCATAAAAATGAGTGAGACAATAGATAGTATAACATCTGATGAGATTAAATCTCTGCAACCGTTAAAACTTAAGATAGAGGCAAACAAGCTTGATATACAGGCTCAAAAAGAGAAGCTTTATCCAAGTGTTATTGCTTATGGAAATTACACTTTTTCTCAAGCAAACGCTTACAACAACAGTAAAAACACAAATGAAGAGTATGGAAATGTAGGAGTTGTGGTAAATATTCCTATATTTGCTATGGATAGGTATGAAGATATAAACAGAGCAGAGATTCAATTAAGAAGTGACGATACGCAGTATCAAAAACTACAAGAGGAGTTAAGTTCAAAAGCACAGATGCTTCGCAACTCTCTGCCTCTTTTGAAAAACTCTATAAAACTTTCTCAAAAAAGTATAGAAAATAAAAAGAAATTGCTAAAGATAGCAAAAGTAAACTATACAAGTGGAAGATTATCAACAGAAGAGTATTTGAGGTATGAAGATGATGTGGTGTCAGCATCAGCAAAACTATATAAAACAGAAGCACAAAAATGGCAAACACTTATGGAGTTAGCCGTAATCTATGCAGATAATATTGAGGAGATAGTACAATGAATAAATACATAAAAATAGTGATAGGCATAATAGTTGTCGCAGGAGTTGTTGCAGGTGGTATAAAAGCTGTCAAAAAAGCCAGAGCAAGAGATGCATCTCAACCTGTTGCAAAGATTTACCCAATAGTTGCTTCGGTATTTACACCTAAAATTGCAGATGTAAAGCTGACGCTTCCTTATCTTGCCGAGGTTGCCAATGATAAAGATGTTAAACTATCTTCAAGAATTGCGGCTAGAGTTTTAAAGATACTTCCAAGTGGTTCTAAAATTAAAAAAGGTCAAGTTGTTGTTAAGCTAGATATCACAAATATTAAAAGCTCACTCAAAAGTATTAAGGAGCAGATGTCAGCTGCAACTGTTGCCTTGAAAAATTTACAAGCGACACATAAGCGAACTTTAGAGTTGCTGAAAGTTCAAGGTGCTTCGATAGAGGAGTCTCAAAAAGAGTCAACTATGATAGCAAATGCACAGGCAAACTTGAATGCACTTACTCAAAAAGAGATAGAACTTCAAAACAATCTCTCTTATGCAACAATAGTATCTCCTGTTGATGGTGTTATTGCAAAAACATTTTTAAATCAAGGTGCTTTGAGTTCACCGGGACATCCACTCGTAGCGATAAGCTCTAAAAACGGCTTTTATCTTATGCTTAGAGTTCCTACAAATTTAAGTGTTCAAGGAGTAGTTCTCTCAAAAAAAGAGTATCTTGCCACACCTCTTGGAAGCACATTTCACGGTTTAGCTGAATATAAAGTTTATACCGGTGAAAGTAAACTTATAAGTGGAGACAGAGTTCAAGTAGATGTTATAACATACAAACAAAGAGGGATTAAATTACCTTTTAATACTCTATTAAACAGAGATGGTAAAACTTATGTTTTACTAGCAGATAAGACCAAAGCGGAGCCTAAAGAGGTACATATTATTCAAAGTGCTGAGCAGGGTGTTGTTGTATCTGATAACTTAGAAGGTAAAAAAATTGTTATCGCAAAACCAGATATTTTACTCAAACTTCTTAGTGGCTATACACTTAGTATCAAGGATTAAGAATGTTTGAATTTTTTTATAAACGTCCTTATCTTCTCTACTCAGTAATAGTGGCATTTTTTATAATGGGTGTTATCGCTCTTATAACTTTGCCTAAAAATCTGTTTCCAGACGCAAATCCACCACAGGTTATTGTTATAACTCAAGTTCCCGGAGCAACTGCTCAAGTGGCTGCTTCAACAGTATCTAAACCGATTGAGCAAGAGATTTCACGCTTAGGACTTGTAACAGATGTAAGTAGTATCAATGTGGCAAATTACTCTATCGTAAAAGCAGAATTTGGCTATGAAAAAGGCTTGAACGCCGCAGCAGTTGATGTGGCAAATGCACTAAGTATAGCCAAAGCTAAACTTCCATCAGGAACTAATCCGGCAATTTATACAGCAGGAGATTTCACCCTGCCCGTTGATGTTATATCTTTAAGTGCTAAAAATAAAAATATATCACTAGCCGACATTAGAAAGATAGCAGATAGTTTCATAAAACCACATCTGCTAAGCAATAAAACGATAGGAAATGTAGAAGTTTTTGGAGGCTATCAGAGTGCAATAAATATAGAAGTTGACCCTTTTAAAGCTAAGCGATACGGTGTAAATTTTGAAACTATTACAAAAGCTATCGCTACATTAAACCGTGATATGCCAATAGGCTTTTTAAAAGGTGAAAATGATTTTTACACAGTAACCTTTTATGGCGAAAAGGATAATGTCGAGAAACTAAAACAGCTTCAAATCATGCCAAATGTCCGCCTTAAAGATATTGCTGATGTTAAATGGAGCTATAAAAAACGTACAAGCGGATACATAGGAAACGGTACTGATGCTATCGCCTTAGCAGTGCAACGTGCACCGGGAGGAAGCGTTCTCGATGTGAGTAAAGCCGCACGTTTGGAGATGAAGAAACTACAGATAAAATATCCAAATATCAAGTTTCAGATAAGTGACACACAAAGAGATCTAATAGAACAAGCCAATGATAATATGCTAGAGGCACTTCGTGATGCGGTCATTTATACACTTATAGTTATTATGATTTTCTTAGGTAATTTTCGTGCTATTATTGCTGCTGGTCTCTCTATTCCTATGGTTTTTTTCTCGACGATGGCTATTATCTGGCTTAGCGGCGGTGAATTAAATATAGTTATATATACAGCGATTATATTAGCATTGGGTATGCTTACTGATGATGCGGTTGTGGTTCTTGAAAATATAGAGCGTCATCTTACTCAAGGACATGAAAAACTTGAAGATGCAATATTTCATGGTACAAAAGAGGTTTTAAACCCTGTTTTTGCAGGTACTATTGCAACTGTTGCCATCTTGTTTCCTCTTATGTTTGTCGGTGGATTTCCTGAAAAGATATTTAAGCCACTTATTGAGACACTTATTATTGCTCTTGGTGTAAGTTGGTTTTTATCAATAACCTTTATACCTTCATTATCAAAATGGCTCTATAAAAACGGTGTGGGAAAAAGTAAAGTAGAAAATGGATTTGAGTGGGCATATCAAAATACTATTGGAAGACTTGTGTCTCCATATGTCGGAATTATAAAATTTTCAAATGGAAAGTTTTGGTTTCTACGCCGTATGATGCTGACAATGGGTGTAATTGCCGTATTGCTCCTTAGTCTTAAAAATATTATGCCTACAATAGGTAAAGATGCCATGCCTCCAATGGATACAGGAATTATTAAGGCTCAGATAGATTTTAGCTCTAATGATACGGTAGATAGTGCAGAGATAAAGATAAAACCGTTTCTTACATGGTTAAAAAAACAGAAATGGGTTAAGATGAGTTCAGTTGCATTTGGTACGGAGCCGGGTGTACTTAGTCTTGGATCTGGAAATTTACCGGCATCTGCAACTATTACGATAAATGCGGTAAATAGATTTGAGCGTAAAAAAAGTATCTGGCAACTTGAAGATATTATAAGAGACAGACTGTCTAAAATCAGCGGTATTAAACGTAATGATGTGTTTGATTTTGGAGCAACTGCACTCTCTAGTATAAAGGCGACTGTTGATGTTAGAGTAAGCTCTCCTTATGTCGATAATCTTGCAGATGTTTCACATGTAGTAGAAGATGCCATAAAAGATGTGCATGGTCTTACTTCTATCAGTACAAGTTGGGATAAAGATTTTATGGAGGTTGAACTTAAAATAGATGAAAACAAGGCATTGAGTTACGGTATTACACCTTATCAAATAGCTATGCAGATGCCAATCAAAGGTCAGATTGTAGGGCTAAATGCAAACTTAGAATCTATGAATACTCAATATGTGAGACTCTATTTAAAAGGTAAATTCTCTCAAAATATTGAGACACTTCGACTTTTACCTATAGTAACACCGCAAGGAGAGATACCGCTAAGTGCTATCGCTACACTTAAACGTCATCTTACATTTGCAAAGATTGAACGTGATAAGATGCTTTATAGCTTAGATATTAACGGTTATCGTGCAAAACGCCCTGTAACACATCTTACTGACGATACCGTCGCAGCACTAAAAAATACAAAAATTGCAGATGTACAGATAGAACAAACCGGAGATATTGCACAGATAAGTGATAGTTTTAAACGTATGGCAAAAGCTATCGGGCTTGGTGTTATTATTCTTATTATGACGCTTATTGCTATCTACAAGTCGGTAAGAATGGCATTTATTATGATATTGGTTCTTCCTCTTTCGCTTATAGGTGCATCTTGGGGAATGTTACTCTTTGAAAAGCCTAGCTGTATGCCTTCTCTGCTTGGAATACTTTTGCTATTTGGTATTATTATAAAAAATGCAGTATTGCTAATAGATTTTTATCAAAATTACAGAAAAGATGGCGAGTCTCCGTTTGAGAGTGCACAAGAGGCGGTACGCGTACGTTTTCGCCCTGTTATGATGACAGCATTTGGAACAATAGCAGGAATGATTCCTATCGCATTAGAACAAGCAGTAGGACTTGAACGTCTAAGTCCACTTGCAGATGTTGCAATAGGTGGGCTTTTAGTAGGAACGTTACTCACACTCATATATATTCCTATGTATGCCTATATCTTTGATAAAGATAATAAAAAGACAAATCCTTTTAATTAAGTGATACTTATTATCTTAACTCCTCTTATTGAGTGAAATAAGGGGAGTCATAGAAAGATAGTGCTAAAACGCAGGTGTTCTTGTAGAATATGAGATAGTGACAACATCTTGCATATCTTTGGTATATACCGTTTCGTCCTTATCTTGCCAGACTTTGATAGCTTGATGATTCTCTCCTTCAAGTAACAGATAAGTTTCAAGTTTACTCTCTAAAAGATTCAAATAGTGATTGCCTACTGATATATACCCGTCAATTTTAGGATCAAGTAGTGACATAGAGATTGCTTTTGAAATATCAGAAGCATAACCTTTCAAATTATTATAAATTGTTAAATTTTCAATTGCACAATCTCCAAGACCATTTTCATGAAATGAGATATTTCTCAAACCATATATCATGCTATCCTTTGCAGAAGCAATCAAATAGTGGTTTAAATTTTTACTCTGTATCTTATTTTGGTAACTCAAAGTTGTCGTAAATTTTGTCCCTATATCTTGAAACTGCAAACCATTAACAACATATATATCCATCCATTTGTTATTAGACTTGTCAGAAAATGGATAGACATGAACTTCCCCATCTATACTCACATTATCTGAATTCAGATCAAATTTGCAATCATTAAATGTGTAATTTATTTTCACATCACCGCTATTTTTTGAACCAAATATAGAACCACTATAGCCATTGTTATAAGTAATTACCGCATTAAATCCGCCACCAGCGTTACAATCAAAAGCTCCTCCTCCTTTATCAACTAATGCTTTTACCAAAGAAGGTAGATAAGTAGCCACACTTGCTGCATCATAAGCCTTAAAAGCATTTTGAGATGTTGCTTTGGCTATAGAGAGCGTTGCACCTCCTGAAGAACCTGAACTACCGCCTCCACCACCACAGCCGACAAAAAATGCCAACAACAATATAAAAAATACCTTTTTCATTTTATTCTCCTCATGCTTCTTTACTAAGAAGTATTTATTCCACTTATGTATATTATAACACTATTAAGATTGAATTTATGCTTAATAGTACATTATAAAAATTAGAGGTGTCCATAAGTAAAAATTTGCTACCCTATCACAAATAAAATTTAGAGATATATTATGAGATACTTTTTACTACTTTTTATGCCGTTAATACTTTTTGGCTCCGTTGTTGAATTTGAGCGTTGGCCAAAAAATGAGACATTTTTAACATTTTTAGAACATCAGCATCTACCTCAAGCTACTTATTATGATTTGGATGCAGAAGATCAGAAGATGACAGAAGAGATTAGAGCGGGATTTAATTATCAGATTTTACGTGATGACAACGGTACTTTGCAACAGGTTCTAATACCTATAAATGATGAACTTCAACTTCATCTTGAGTGTGATACTCTTACATGTAAGTTTGAAGCTATACCTATCATAAGCGAGACAAAACGTGAAGCCTTTATGCTTAAGATAGAAAACTCTCCATATTATGATATTCAAAAAGCTACCGGTTCTAAGGCTTTGGCACAGATATTTGTAAATGGTTTTAAAAACTCTCTAAATTTTAGACGTGACTTACGCAAAGGCGACAAGCTTGTGATGATTTATGATCAAAAGTATCGTTTTGGAAAACCTTTCTCTATGCCTACTTTGCAAGTTGCCATGATAGAGATGCGAGGTAAAAAGCACTCCATATATCTAAATAGTGATGGCAGATACTATAATGACAAAGGGGCACAGACAGAGAACTTTTTACTGACACGTCCTATAAGACATGCACGTATAAGTTCTACCTTTACAAAACGCAGATACCACCCTATTTTAAAGCGTTATCGAGCTCATTTGGGTATAGATTATGCTGCACGTAGAGGCACTCCTATCATGGCTGCGGGAAGTGGACGTGTTATCTTTGCAGGGAGAACACGCGGTTATGGAAATCTGACAAAAATCCGTCATAGTGACGGATATGTGACTCTCTATGCTCATCAGAAATCTTTTCGCAGAGGCATAAAGAGAGGAAAATATGTTAAGCAGGGGCAGATTATAGGTTATGTCGGAACAACCGGACTATCTACGGGACCTCATCTGCATTTTGGTCTATATAAAAATGGTCGGGCAATCAATCCTGCCCGTGTTGTTCGCATAACAACCAAAAAACTATCCGGTAAAAAACGAAAAGCATTTTTAAAAATAAAAAAGAGTCTTGACAGGATGGTCGAAAAAGTATTAAAAGAGCAGACTAAAGCCAAGCGTATCGATGATTATCAGTATGTATATTATCTTCAAAGAGATAAGCAAGAGGATAAAAAATGAAACATTACCAAGAGATGCAACACGCCTTTGAACTCTTTTTAGAAGATGGTGAAGCAAATGAGCTTCACGCAAGTGAGATAGCGTATCTTATTCGCAAACTTTTTAAAAAAGAGCCTGAAGAGTTTTTAAAGACCTTAGATAAGATACCAAAAGATATACTTGGAGATGTACTCCTTGAACTTCCCGAAGGTGCAAAAGATGCTGCTATTGAGTATCTATCTTCTCACGACCTAGCAGAGGCTATTGATGAGCTTGAGTCTGATGATGCTACCGATTTGGTACAAGATATTGAAGATGTTGATGAGGCAAAATCTGTAGAGGTTTTTGAAAAACTTGATGAAGATGATCAAGAAGATATTGACAAGCTTAGACGTTATGATGAAGACCAAGCAGGTGCTTGGATGCAGACTGAACTTTTTGATGCCGTTATGGATGAGACAATTCAAAGCTCAATAGACAGACTCCGTAAATTAAAGTCAGAAGGTGAATTGGAAAATATTCATCAAGTATTTATTATCAATGACCACCATAGATTGATTGCGACTCTGCCGCTAGAAGATCTGATTATTTATGATTTCTCAAAAACATATAGAGATATTTTAGAGACAAAAGAGTTTCGTTCCATAGAGGCGACTGAAGATATAGAGGTTGTTGCAAAGATGTTTGAGCAGTTTGACCTTGCTGTTTTACCGGTGCTTGATTGGCAAGGAAAACTTGTAGGACGTATCACATCTGATGATATATATGATGTTATAGAAGAGAGAGCAACCGAGCAGATATATAATCTTGCAGGGGTAGATGATGATGCCGAGCAAGAAGATAATCTTGTTGGAGTCTTTAAAAAACGCTCACTCTGGCTCTTTGTAAATCTAATAACAGCTATCTTAGCATCTTTTGTTATCTCTATGTTTGATGATACTTTGGCAGCTTTCATACCTCTAGCTATCTTGATGCCTATAGTTGCCTCAATGGGCGGAAATGCGGGAACTCAATCTTTAACGGTTATGGTTCGCCGTTTAGCTCTTGGGGAGATAGACAATGTAAATGCACGTCACGCTGTAAATAAAGAGATTGTAGTATCTATTTTTAACGGTCTTTTATTTGCTCTACTGATGGCAATTATCACATATCTTTGGTTTTCAAATGCTATTTTAGGAGTTGTTATAGGTGCTGCTATGATTATAAATCTATTTATAGCAGGAAGCTTTGGTGCAGGAATTCCACTAATTTTAAAACGCTTAAATATAGACCCTGCAGTAGGCTCGACAGTAATTTTAACAACAGCAACGGATGTATTTGGATTTTTAAGCTTTTTAGGTTTAGCAAAACTGTTTCTGATTTAATGATATAATTGCACTATGTTTAGATGGATAAGAAGATATTTTAGTATTGTTTTTGTACTTGCGACACTCTTGGGTGTTATGCACCATCATGATGGATATAAGATTCATAATGACTGTAAAATATGTACAATCAACTCAAATATTGTTGATGGGGACACCCCCGTTGAGACTCTGTATCTCACAAAATTAGAGCTAAAATCAGAATCCATACTTACAAAGCTACAAAATTTACACTCAAAAAAGCACTACAACACACTTCAAGCAAGAGCCCCTCCGAAAATCTCCTAACAATATAAACAAAAAAATTCGGAGATAATGATGAAAAAAACAGTAACTTTGTCGCTGTTGGTTTTCTCATGTTTGTATGCAGATACACAACTTGATGAGATAAAACAGCAGCTAAAACTACAAGATATAAAGATAAAAAGTTTAGAGCAACAAGCACAAAAGAGAAGCTCTTTAAACCAATCGGCAAGTTTTTCACAAAATGCCTATCTTCCTGATATGGCTCTTATATTAAATATGTCCGCAGTCAGTAGAGACGTGAAAAATTCTGAGTATGAAAACTACTCTATACCCGGTTTTATTAAACCAAAAGAGGCGGAGATACCTTTTAATAAAAACAGAGGATTTAATCTAAATTATGCAGAGTTTGCCATAAGCTCAAGCGTAGATCCATACTTTGATGTATTTGCAATCTTTCATCTACACCCTAATGAGTTTGAGATAGAAGAAGCTTTTGTGAAAACAACATCTCTGCCCTACTCGCTTTCTATAAAAGCAGGAAAATTTAGAAGCAGTTTTGGACGCATAAACTCCAAACATCAACACTCTTGGTATTTTGATACACAGCCGGTTATCTATGAGGCACTTTTTGGACCTGACGCAATTAGTGACCCGGGAATACAACTGCAGTATTTAGCACCTACAGATACATACATAATGCTGGGTGTTGAGGCTATGCAAGGTAGCAACGAGAGAAGTTTTGGTGATACAGAGAGAAACAATTTATATATAGGATATATTAAAAGCAGTGTAGATATTGGCGATGAACTCTCTATTTTAGGCGGAGTGAGTCTAGCTCATGGAAAAAATACAACATCAAACTCAACTGATATTTACGGGGCTGATATAACTTTAAGAGAACAGTTAGACAGCTATAGTGCTCTTATATTTCAAGGCGAATATCTTGATAGAAGTAAAGACTTAGGTGACACGACAGATAGACAAGCAGGACTTTATGGAGAACTTATCTATCAGGTAAACAAAAACTACAGCGGCGGAGTTCGTTATGATGCGATAGTTAAAAATGATACAACTTTACCACCTCATAGTGATAATTTAGAGAGATACAGTGCGATGATACAGTATAAACCTTTTGAGTTTTCACGTTTAAGACTCCAGTACTCAAACGACAAGACAAAAATCATTAATGGTGAGCGACAAGATATAAATGAGTTTATTTTATCGCTAAATATAGCTGCCGGTGCACACGGTGCACACTCATACTAGGAGATTAAAATGAAAAAAATATTACTTTTAGCTTTAATAAGCACACTCACTTTTGCATCCATAAGGGTCGATACTACATACGCAGGTTTTGGAGCTATTGCTCAGAAGATAGGAGGCGATAAAGTCAGCGTATATGTTTTGGGAAGTTCAAAATATGACCCTCACTTCATCGTACCAAAACCCTCTTTGCTCTCTAAACTTCGCAGGGCCGAGCTTCTTATCATAAATGGAGGCGGTTTGGAACTTGGCTGGTTACCGCCACTCATATCTAGTGCAAATAATGCAAAAATACGAAATGGTGGAAGTGGATTTTTAGATATTTCACACTCTATAAACATGATAGATAAGCCTAGCTCTGTCTCTCGTGCCTTTGGCGATGTTCATGCACAAGGAAACCCTCACTACATTCTTGACCCTTACAATGTCCCTCTAATAGCAGAAGCGATAGAGTCAAAACTCTCATCATTAGATAGTGACAACGCCGATATATATAAGAAAAATTTAGAAAACTTCACAAAACAGTGGCAGATATATCTCAATAAGTTAGATAAAAAAATGCTTACATGTAAAGATAAAAAAGTCATCCAGTATCATGAACTGTTTAACTACTTTTTAAATCGTTACGGCTTTAAAAACTATGCAGATATAGAGCCGTTGCCGGGTATATCACCAAGCTCCAAACATACACTATCTGTTATAAATACCATGAGAGACAAGAAGGTAAAAATAATATTGCAAGATGTCTATCATGAGAAAAAAACAGCAAAATTTATAGCTTCAAAGACTGATGCAAAAGTAGAGCTAATCCCTCATGATGTAGGTGCGGTAAAATCTGCTGATACTTTAGAAAATTTCTATAATACGATAGCTGATAGAATATGTCAATAATAGAGCTACTATATCCCGCCTTTATATTGGCAATTGCACTTGTATTTATACATACCGTTTTTGGTCTTGAGATTATAAAAAGAGGAGTTATTTTTACAGATCTGGCTATTGGACAGATTGCTAGTATGGGTATGGCAATTAGTATCGCTTTTTTTGAGGGTTCTTATCAGACTCTCATGACGCTGGGTTTTGCCATACTCGCTGCAGCCGTTATCACTTGGGCAACAAAAAATATTGTAAAAATAGAGGCATTTATCGGTCTGCTGTATGCACTTGGAATCTCTTCTATCATGCTTGTTTTAGCTAGAAGCAGTGAGGGAACAGAGCTTTTTGCCAAGCTTAGTGCAGCTGATATTTTATTTACCTCAACGGATACTCTCGTTGAGAGTTTGAGTATATATGCCGTTGTAGCTCTAGTTATGTTTTTTGTCTATCCAAGAGCCAAAGGTCTTGTTAAAGAGTTGATATTTTTCATCATGTTAGCTATAACCGTAACATCTTCGGTTCAATCGGCAGGTGTTTTGGTAGTATTTGCTCTATTGATAGCACCATCATACGCAGGACTTTCGCAGTCAAAATTTAAAGCATTTACATTTGCTACTATCTTTGGCTCGATAGCAGTATTAACTGCTCTTATAGCCTCTTACAATTTTGATCTACCGACAGGCTATACAATCATATTTATAACAGTTCTGTTTTCACTCATTTTTGTAGTTTGCTCCAGCATGAAGCGGAAGGCTTCATAACTCTTCTGCTAATACTTGTAAGATACATTGGCGTAAAAGTAGCGTCCCGGCTCATTTATAAGCATTACGTTATCATTTACGTCACCACTAACTAAAACTAAGTCTTTATATGTATTTGACACTGCGTAGGTCTGATCTGTTACGTTATCCACACCTAGTGCCACACCAAAGCCGTTGCTAAATTGGTGATCTACTTTCAGGTTTAAAACCGCATAGGCTCCAAGCTCTTGTTCGCCGTTATCTGAGTCATAGTTTGACCATTTATCAGCCCCAAGACTCTCTATCTTTATCTTACTGTCTTGTGCATATTCGTAGATATATGCCAGACGTCCTTTTAGTGGGGAAATATCTGCCAAATCTCTATCTTTTTGTCCATCTAAAGCTCTATCCTTTTCACCACGCTGATATGCACCGCTAAAATCAAAGTATGACTCATCATTTATAAAATATGTAGCACTTACCTCAAATCCGTAAATATAGGCATCTATATTTTCAAACTTATGAGCACCCATCTTTGTTGAGTTATAATAGATATAGTCTTGAAGTTTGTTGTAAAATACTTTCAGTTTACTTGTTGTATTTTCCGTATTAAACTCAACACCCAAATCGAGTTGATAGTTGGATGTTGATTTTAGATCAGGTGTACCTATCTGAAGCTGTTTACCCATATTTGGATCACCGGCAGTCATAATCGGTTTACCCAATATATAAAGCTCTCTCGCATCAGGAACACGGCTTCCCTTACCAAAACCTCCAAATATTTTACTACCTTCATCTAAGGCATAAGTCAAAAATACATTTGCACTAAAGTCTTGATAATCATTACTCTGCCAAGCATCTTTACTAGCTATAATTCCTTTTTTTCTATTATACTCTTGAGGTGTTATATTTGTACTGTCAAGACGTAATCCATAGCTTACATGTAAAGCGTTATAATCTTGCTCTACTTTTGCAAAAAAAGCGAGATTTTTTGTATCTGTACTTGTTATACTTGTTCCAACAACATCTCCATTTTTCTTATAATCACCATCCCAGTTACGTAAACTAGCATCAACACCGAAATCCATCACTGTAGTATCTGTTATATCAAGAGTATTTTTTATCTTAAGACCATTCATATCTGTGCTTAGCTCATTTGAGAAGATAGATTTCATCATCTTTGCAGAGTTTCTGTATCTATTTGACATAGGGTGTATGACATCAGAGTGATATGCTTGAAATTGTAATTTTTTAGAAAATGAGCCTAGATTATTGATGCTGTAGTGTAAATCATATATATTTGAGTCATCTGATATAGCGTCCATAGGAGTAGATGGATACATAATATCGTCTGAACGATTAGCCGTATAGCTTAGCTTTAAGAGCTGTTCATCACTAAAATGTATAAATGCCTTCGCCATTAAGGAGCTTTTGGTGTAGGCATCCATATCATGATATTTACTTTGATACTTATATTTTGCAGCTTTTGGATGTTGCTGTGCATACTTATCTACTTGCTCTGATAGTGTGTCACCGTTACCGTCTTCATACTGTCCGCTTGCCTCTTTTGAAGCAGAGACAAGCATCTGCACTTTTTCACTTCCGCCACTTATCGTAGCTGAAGCTTTTCGCTGATGAAAACTTCCGACATTAACATCCACCTGTGCATGAATATCTTTGGTAGGCTCTTTGGTTTTTACCTTAACAGAGCCGCTTAATGTACCAAAATTTTCAACATCATAAGGACCGTCTATTATCTTAATACTTTTGATATTATTTGTCAAAACATGGGATGTAGGAGGATCCATCCTGTTTGGACAAGCCCCGCAAATTTTTGCGTTATCAAGAGTTATATTGATATTGTCACGCTTCTGTCCACGAAGCACTATATCATTTGCAATACCGCTACGGCGAACCATAGATATACTAGGTACTTCACGAGAGATAGCCTCAGCCAAATCGGCAGATTTTACATCTTTACCCTCAACATCATCAATAACCGTTGCCTCAACTTTAATGGACTCTAGTTCAGCTTCACTTGCACTAAGAGAGACAAAAGCTATCAAAGAGAGAATTAATATCTTATTCATAAACACCAACCTTAAAAAAATCATAGGTGCTATTATTATATAAAAGTGTTACAGGAGTGTTAAGCTTATAAATTTTTATGAAAGTGCATACTAACACAGTGCAAAGAGCCGTGCTGACGTATTAAGATAGAGCAATCTATCGG
>WFND01000034.1 GCA_015484575.1 Helicobacteraceae bacterium | reverse complement strand
TGTATAAGAGACAGGTATTTGATTCAGAGTAAATTTTATGAGTATTTAAAAAATAAAAAGAAGAGTGTTTTAGATGTTTTAATATGTGAAGATGAAAAAGAGGCTAAAGAGCTTAGAGATGTGGCTCTGTTTTTTGAGCGTGATGTAGTTGTTTTCCCAGATTTAAGAGCCGCTTATCTTGATGATTTACGCTCATTTAAAGAGGAGTTGTCGGCTCTTTTTGAGGCACTTCGTACATATCATGCTAAAGATAAAAAGCCTCTTGTTATATCACCTTTGAAAACTCTTCTTTTTAAACTTCCTAAGGCTGAAATTTTAAACTCTTTTGATATTGAATTTGGCTCAAAGATAGAGCTGAAATCTTTTAAAGAGAAGATGCTTAGATGGGGTTATAGTTTTGTGGATATTGTTCAAGTTGAGGGTGAGATCTCTTTTCGTGGAGATATTTTTGATATTTTTATACCATCACAGCCAAATCCTTATCGTATTTCACTCTTTGATGATGAGATTGAGGAGATTAAGCCTTTTGTTACAGAGTCACAAAGAACTACAGGCGAAGAGTGTGAAAAAGTCTCTATCTTTCCGGCATTTTATGCTCTTGATGATGAGAATTTTGAGAGAATAAACGCACAAGTCCAAAATAGTAAAAGCGATAGCTTTGTAAAAGATATAGCCTCTTTAGGGTTTTGGTATCTTGATGATTTAGCGGAAGATTTTTTGCAAAATGTAGAAGCTATGTATATCAAAAATATGCAAGATTTACTCTCAGAATCTTCTGTTTTAAATGCTCCAACGGTAGATATGGAGGTTTTTGACTCTTTACATGTAATGCCCGAAGCCATAAATCACACAAATCTAGTAGTTACTGATGTAGCTACGCTTTTAAGTGTGCATAAAAACAGAGATATAACAATAATAGCCGTAAATGATGCACAGATAAAAGCTGCGGGGATATATGATATTAAAGATTTACATGTAAAGACTCTTCCTGTTATATTAAATATCATTAGTGACAAAGAGTTGATTATATCTTTAAACAGACCTCTTAAAAAGAGACGTCGCCGTAAAAGTTCTATCATACTTGATGAGTTAAAGCCGGGTGATTATATTGTTCATGAAGAGTATGGTGTAGGGATATTTGAGAAGATAGAACAGGCTGAAATTTTAGGCGGTGTAAAAGATTTTGTAAAAATTCGTTATCAAGGAGATGATAAAGTTTTACTGCCTGTTGAAAATCTTGATACGATTGACAGATATATAGCTTCTGGAGGATTACCGACATTAGACAAGCTTGGCAAAGGTGGTTTTGCAAAACTAAAAGAGAAGGTTAAGAAGCGTCTTTTTGAGATTGCCGGTGAAATTATAAACACTGCGGCTTCTCGTGCATTGATAAAAGCTCCTATTATTACATGTAACAAAACTGACCTAAAAGCTTTTCAAAAATTGGCAGGGTTTGATTATACGGCTGATCAGAGTGAGAGTATAAATGAGATTATCTCAGATCTCTCTTCGGGCCGTATTATGGATAGACTCTTAAGCGGTGATGTGGGTTTTGGAAAGACAGAGGTGGCTATGAATGCTATCTTCGCAACTGTCAAAGCCGGTTATCAGGCTGCTTTGATTGTTCCTACCACGCTTCTTAGTTCTCAACACTTTATATCTTTGGCAGAGCGTTTTGCTGATAGCGGTATCGGTATAGCAAAGCTAGATAGATTTATAACCGCCAAGCAGAAAAAAGCTACGCTAAATGCTCTTATGGACGGTTCGGTTCAGGTTGTTGTGGGAACACACGCTCTTTTTGGAGTAACTTTTAACAAACTCGGGCTTGTTATCATAGATGAGGAGCATAAGTTTGGAGTTAAACAAAAAGAGAAATTAAAGCAGATGTATGAAAAGGTACATCTTCTCTCCATGAGTGCGACACCAATCCCTAGAAGTTTAAATCAGGCACTAAGTTCTATAAAGACGATGAGTCAGCTCTTGACACCGCCTAGTGAACGTCAGGGTGTTCGTACTTTTGTAAAGGCGTATGAAGAGAAGCTTATAAAAGAGATTATTATGCGTGAACTTAGACGTGGAGGGCAGCTCTTTTATGTGCATAACTCCATTGATAATATGCCTATCAAAATGGGAGAGCTTAAGAAGATATTGCCAAATCTTCGTATGCTGATGCTTCACTCAAAGATAAGTGCTGTAGAGACGGAAAAGGAGCTTATTAAATTTGAAAATGGTGAGTATGATTTGATGTTGGCAACTTCTATCATAGAGTCCGGTATTCATATGCCAAATGTAAATACTATGATAATTGACGGTGCGGATAGATTTGGTATAGCAGATCTGCATCAGCTTCGTGGACGTGTCGGGCGTGGAAATCAAGAAGGGTTTGCCTACTTTATTGTTCAAGACAGGGAAAAATTGACAGATGAGTCAAAAAAACGTCTTGTTGCACTGGAGTCAAACTCATTTTTAGGCAGCGGTTCTGTTTTGGCATATCATGATTTAGAGATTCGTGGAGGCGGTAATCTTGTAGGAGATGCACAGAGTGGACATATTAAAAATATAGGATATTCACTCTATCTTAAGATGCTTGAAGATGCGATAAAAGAGCTAAGCAATACAACTGAAAACGTAAAAGCAAAAATAGATATAAAACTTACAATATCAGCATATCTTTCAGATGATATAATAAATACAGACCGCTTAAGGTTAGAGCTGTATCGCCGTCTATCTCAATGTGAAGAGCCTGTGGAGATATATGAGATACAAGAGGAGACTATAGATAGGTTTGGAACTTTAGATACTCCTACAGAACAGTTTTTTGAGCTTATGGTTATAAAACTGTTGGCTCTGGATAAAAAGATAAAAACTATCAGCTCTTATGGACAAAATATAACTATTGAATACGTAAACGGTTCAAAAGAGTTATTAAAAAGTGCAAGTAAAGATGATGAGGACATAATAAAAGAGGTTTTAACATATCTAAGAAATGCAAAACCAAAAAAAGTTTAAGAATAGATAAGTATAATTTTTACAAATTTATCATAAGGCTTTTTTATGAACAAAACATCTTTTTATATACTCTCTTTTTTTATATTTGCCGTTAGTGCTTTTGCAGGTGGTGACTTAGATATTGTAAATCTGGACAATGTTGCCACAAAAAGTGAAGATTTTACTATATGGACTGCTCTTTTTGGATTGGGTGTTGTTGCTATTTTTGCTCTGTTTCTCTCATCAGAACAGCTGGAAAATTTCAAAAAAAATATTAAAAAAAGAGATGAAACACAAAAAAAGATAAATGAGGCACAAGATAAGATACTGGCAGATATGAGTGAAAATATACAAAATATAGCTCAAGAGACCGTATCAACAGCTAAAAAGATAGCAGATGAAAAAGAGAGAAAAAATATCTGCACCGATATTGAAAAAGTTGTAAACTCAGAGACGCAACTACTCTCCATTACGGTAAACCTCATAGAATTTTTAAGACTGAAATCAAAAAAAATCAAAATAGTAAAAGAGAATTTTAAACTCTCAAATCTCCTAAATGATGTTACCGGTATGTTAAAAGAGAATACTAAAAATCTCAATCTTGAACTTATTTATGATGTTAAAAATGATATTGCAGAGAGTATAAATGCAGATACTCTAAATCTTAGTAAAATTATCTCAAATATACTGCTGTTTTTTGTTGAAAACGGAGCTTTGGAAGTTGTAGTTCAAATATCAAAATCTAAAAAAGATGAGCTAGTCTTTAACATAAAAAGTGATCTTAAAATAGATATGCAAGATAGTGAAAATATCTTTAATTCAAACTATGATGAAGAGAAGGGTAACTATGTCAGTCTAGGACTGTTTATAGCAAAAGAGCTAACTTCTATGATGGATGGAGAGTTGATTGCTAAAAATGATAAAAACTCTTTTAGTGAATTTAACTTCAGCATACCTTTTGAGTATGAGAAAGAGGATAAAAAGTTAAATATTTTAGATACAAAGAAGATTTTACTTGTTGATTCATCATACACTTCGGCAACTGTTATTAAATCTATGCTTGTAAATTTAAAACATAAAGTCAAAGTGATTAAAATAGAAGATTTTTTAATAAAGAGTCCTTCATTAAGTGATTTTGATGTAGTTATGCTAGATGAGATACTCTTTACTGACAAGATAGCAAAAGAGCTAAAAAACAGCACTGTTAAAGTAGTTGCTTTAAGTAAAATATTTAAAGCACCGATGGAGATACGAAACAGTGGTGTTATGGATCTGATTTTAAATAAACCGCTAACAAGAGAAGAGCTTTTTAAAACACTTAAAGAGCTATATGTTCTAAAGCCTAAAAAGATACAAAAGATAGACAGACAGAAGATAAAAGAATCGACACTTCTAATTCACAGAAACGCTTTTGAAAATAGTCCAAATATTGACATCGGCTCTTTTGCAGCCTATAGGGAGACTAACGTTCTTTTAGTGGAGGACAACCTTATAAATCAGAAAGTATTTTTAGGAATTCTTAGCAAATCGGGAATGAATATCAGTATTGCAAATAACGGGCAAGAGGCTTTAGACATCTTAAATGATTCATCTAAAAAAATCGGTATTGTCTTTATGGATATAAATATGCCGATAATGGATGGTTATGTAGCTACGCAGAAGATACGCCTAGATGAGAGATTTGATGAGTTGCCAATCATTG
The DNA here is from genome assembly GCA_015484575.1 of Helicobacteraceae bacterium. Taxonomy (GTDB): domain Bacteria; phylum Campylobacterota; class Campylobacteria; order Campylobacterales; family Sulfurimonadaceae; genus S010-53. The sequence continues at coordinate 6,462 of WFND01000034.1, read as the reverse complement.
CATTAAGTGCATTGACTTCGGTCTCTGAAGTTGATAAGATGTTTGCTTGTGGTATGAATGGTTATCTGGCAAAACCACTTAAAAAAGGTAAACTATTTACGGTATTTTCTACATTTATTAAAGATAAAGCTCCAGAGAGACGCTCTAAGCATAGAGAAGAGAAGATAGAGTCGTTGGACGGTTTAAATATACAACATGCGATAATGCAGTCAAATTCAAATGAGATTTTTTATAAGGAGATACTCTCTGAATTTAGAGATGCTTACAGTAAAAGTGATGAGGTATTTGAAAATTTGGTTAATGATTTCAGGTATGAGCAGTTAAGAATGTTATGTGTAGATATTAACGGCTTATCCGGTGCTATCGGGGCTGAAGATATGCATAAACTGACCATATCAATTTTAGAAAAACTCTCAAAAAAAGAGCATGAGGCACTACCTGCATTTGTAAAAGAGTATAAAAAAGAGTTACATAGAATCAATAGCTCGATAGATAAGTATTTAGCGTGAAAATAGCATTTATCGGAGATATAGTAGGACGACCGGGACGCAGTATAATAAAGGAGCATCTCTCACGTCTGAAAAATGAGCATAAGATCGATTTTGTTATAGCAAATTATGAAAATGCTTCTCACGGATTTGGTTTGACACTTAAAAATGCGAAAGAGCTTTTTAACAGCGGTATAGATGCCATGACAGGTGGAAATCATACGTGGGATAAAAAAGAGATAAAGGGTATGTTTGATAACTTTGAACTTTTACGTCCACATAACTATCCAGACGGAGTACCCGGAAGCGGTCTGAAGATATATGATGTATGCGGTGAAAAACTTGCCGTTTTTAATCTGATGGGATACTACTCTATGCCTATGGTAGATAACCCTTTTATCTGTGCTACAAATGAGATAGAAGCTCTACACATAGACGGTATCAAAAATATATTTATAGACTTTCATGCAGAAGCTTCAAGTGAAAAACGTGCCTTAATGATGATGTTTGAGGGAAAAGTAAGTGCGATTATCGGAACTCATACACATGTAGGAACTGATGATTTTCAAATATCAAAAGATACCGCTTATTTGAGTGATATAGGTTTAAGCGGATGTCGTGATAATGTTATAGGGATGGATAGTGATGTTCCCTTGCGAAGATTTATGACAGGTTTGCCGGAACATTTTGAAGTTACAAATAAGTGTAGAAAAATATTGCAGATGGCAGTGATGCAGATAAGCGAAGGAAAATGTACTGACGCTTATAAAATCAAAACTTTTGATGATGGACGCGAGATAATAACTCAAGCTTACAAAGAGGTTTGATTTGCTGGTGTCTGATTCAAGAGAGCTTTATGAGAGACTGCTTACATGTAATCTTTTAAAAAACTCACCAAAGTTCTGGTGGCCTTCATACGGAACTTTTGAAGTTGTTTTAGGTGTGATTTTAACACAAAATTCTCAGTTTAAAAGAGTAGAAATATCTCTTGAAAATCTAAAAAATAACGGTTTAAACACTATAGATAATGTACTTACATGTAAGAGTGAACTTCTTATAGAGTGTATCAAGCCAAGCGGTATGTATATAAATAAATCCAACTATATTTTAACACTATGTCAAGCCATAAAAGATGATTTTAATGATTTTAAAAACTTTACATGTAAGGTAGATAGAGAGTGGCTGTTATCTCAAAAAGGTATAGGCAAAGAGAGTGCCGACTCCATCTTGTGTTACGCTTGTAAACGTAATGTTATGGTAGTAGATGCCTATACAAACAGGCTTTTAAAAGCTTTGGGGTATGAGTTTGAAGATTATGATGAACTTCAATCTTGGTTTGATGTAGATGATGCTCTTATGGCAGCCAATTTTCACGGTATGATAGTGGAGTATATGAAAAACAATTCAACAAGAAAAAGTGTAAAATTGGATAAAATGCGGTTTTAATATACAAAAGGTTAAATAATAATGAATGAGAGCAAAGATTTTTTACGTTTAATAGTTGAAGAGGACTTAAACTCAGGTAAGTACAAAGAGGTTGTTACAAGATTTCCTCCTGAGCCAAATGGCTTTCCACACATTGGACATGCGAAATCAATTGCTTTAAATTTTGGTATTGCTCGTGATTATAAAGGGCATTGTAACCTTAGAATGGATGACACAGACCCCTCTAAAGAAGATACCAAATATGTACAGGCACTAAAAGATGCCGTTGAGTGGCTCGGTTTTGATTGGGGTGAAAATGTATATTATACTTCAGACTATTTCTCTAAACTTTATGTTTATGCACAAGAACTTATCAAGATGGGCAAGGCGTATGTAGATAGTTTAAGCGAGGAAGAGATACGTGAATATCGCGGAACAGTAACCCAACCAGGAAAACGCAGCAGATATGCACAACGCAGTGTAGAGGAAAATTTAGAGCTTTTTGAGAAGATGAAGCAGGGCGAGTTTAAAGATGGTGAGCATATTCTTCGTGCCAAGATTGATATGAGTGCTGCAAATATGAAGATGCGTGACCCACTTTTATACCGTATTCGCCACGTAAAGCACTTTAGAGCAGGGGATGAGTGGTCTATCTATCCGATGTATGACTTTGCACACTGTCTGTCAGATTATATTGAAGGTGTTACGCACTCCATCTGTACTTTAGAGTTTGAAAATAATCGTGATGTTTACAACTGGGTGTTAGATACATTAAAACTTAAACCGCCACGACCCTATCAACATGAGTTTGCAAGATTGGGTATCAACTATACGGTTATGAGTAAACGAAAACTTTTAGAGCTTGTAGAGGGCGGATATGTAAGTGGCTGGGACGACCCGCGTCTGCCGAGTATTGCGGGATATAAAAGACGAGGTTATACACCGGAATCTATCTTAAATTTTTGTGATCAGATAGGTGTTGCCAAAGCCAACTCAACGGTAGATATATCACAACTTGAGTTCTGTATCAGAGATGATTTAAATACAAAAGTGCCTCGTGTTTTATGTGTACTTGACCCTCTTAAGGTGAGTATTGTAAATTATGAGGGAAGTGAGGAGATTGAAGCCTCTTATTACCCACATGATGTGCCAAAAGAGGGTAGCCGTAAAGTGCTGTTTTCTAAAGAGATATATATTGAACGTGATGACTTTAATGAAGAGCCTCCTAGTGGTTATTTTCGTCTTACACCGACTCAAGATGTTAGACTTAGACATGGATATATTATTACATGTAAAGAGGTGGTTAAAGATACCAATGGCAATATTATTGAGATAAAAGCTGAATATTATCCAGATTCAAAAAGTGGTTCAGATACAAGTGGTAGAAAAGTTAAGAGTGCTATTCAGTGGGTGAGTGCAAAAAAAGCTAAAGAGATAGAGGTTAGACTCTATGACAGACTATATAAAAATGAAGCACCGGAGAGTATCGAAGACTTAAATCCAAACTCTTTACATGTAATACAAAATGCACTTATCGAATCGGCTGTTATAGATGAGAAACCCGATGTAAGATTTCAGTTTGAGCGTCAGGGCTATTTCTATGCTGATCCTGTAGATTATAGTGATGAGAAACCCGTATTTAATAAGATAGTCTCTCTTAAAGACTCATGGTCTAAAAAGAAGAAACCTCAAAGCCGACAGAATAAAGCTCAAGCTAAAAAAGTTCAGATAGATGGTGAAGTAACTCCTATGAGCGAAGCAGAACAGGCACTATTTGATAGATATACGACAAAGCTTCATCTAAACAGTGAAGTAGCAAACACCCTAGCTCGTGACATTAATCTATCTGCTTTTTATAGCCAAGCACTGTCTGTTATAAACTCTCCCGTAGCTCTTGCAAATATAGTATCTAACGAAGTGGCAAGAGAGCTTAAAGGCAGAGAGATTAGCGAGTTAAAATTTAGTGCTACGCAGATAGCTAAGCTTGTTAAGATTATTGATGATGGAACTATCTCAAACAAGATTGCAAAGCAGGTATTTGAACAGATGAGCAAAACCGGCAAAGACCCTATGTGGATAGTTGAACAAAAAGGTCTTATTCAGATAAGCGATCCTTCTGTTATAGTGCCTGTTATTGAAGATGTTATCGCTAAAAATCCAGATAATGTAGCTAAATTTAGAGCAGGAAACAGAAAGCTTTTAGGCTTCTTTGTAGGTCAGGTTTTAAAAAGTACAGGCGGTAAAGCTAATCCGCAAATAGTAAACAAACTTGTGATAGAGAGTCTTGAAAAGTGATAAATTTGAACGTCCATATTTTGAGATTTAGAAATAAAAAAATCTCAATGTTAAATGAACTAAGAGAGTATCAGAAAAAACTATGTTTATAAAAAATGCTTTCACTTAGTGCAATATAGCCTCTTAATATAAAAATCCAAAGAGCCAAAGAGGTATTTTATTGCCAAATCCAACTTCTATATCATCTGCTGCTATAAAACTATTTTCCATATTTTTAGATAAAGCTCTTTTTTTAATAAAGCATTTGATATACTGTAAGTATATTTTTTAAAGGATGTTTCATGTTAAAACCGATTATATTAGGTGTGGCTGTTGCCGGTACACTATTTTTAAGTGGATGTGGTGAAGATAATGCTACGGAGCCTCGTATCAATTTTGTTACAATGATGAATGCAACACAAAATACTATATCGTCCAAAATAGCAGATTTAGGAACTAAAGATATAGCAACAAAAAGTTCTCGTGCTGAGGAAATCAATACGGTAGGTGAAGCTCCAAACGTTTCATATGATAGCTCTCATAAAAAAACTATTAGTAAAAATGACGGCTTTAGCGGATACATTGCAACTGCATGTAATAGTGACGGTTTTTTATATCATACAGGTTCTTTTGGTGAGTTACGTATTGTAAATACATCATCAAAAAGTATTACTGCTAGTGTCGATAATAAAAATATTACTGTTGCAAGTTGTAGCATAGAAAAAACAGGTGTTAAAGTTGATAAAGATAGCATAACTATCAAAATCAATGGAACAACTAATACTATTGATCCAAATGGAGAAACAGTTTGGGATAGCGTTATCTTTGATGATGACAGCTTTAAGAATTTTGCTATAAAATCTTTTAAATTGTAGTAATTATTATAACTTCAATTTTATTTTGAAGTTATAGTATATTTTTTACTCGAGGTTATCTAAGATTTTTAGAGTTGCCCTTAATATAAAAACCCAAACAGCCAAAGAGGAATCTTATTACCACTTCCTATCTCTATGTCATCTGCTACAACAAAAGAGTTTGGCATATCTTTGATCTGTTTAAAGCTTTTATTTTTGCCACCAATCTCTAAAGTGTATTTTTCATCTACTAATATATCACCTTTTTTTGCTGCTTGGATTGTATGGTTTTGATGTAACATACTTGCTATAAAAACCTCTCTTAGTGTTCCAATATTGCTACTATTACAATAAGCATAGTGAAGGTTTGTGTTGTTTAAGTAGATTTTATCTGGTTTTGTAAAAATATTATCCCCTTTTGATGCAGGTTTTAAAGTGGTAAATATTTTAGCTCGATTTAGATACTCTATAAATCTGTAGAGACCTTTGTAATTATCTTTCATATCCATTTTTGCTAAAAGCTCTTTGATATTTGGGGTGTATGGATGTGATTGACATAGAAGTCGCACCAGTTTTTTTAGATTTTGTACACTACTATAATCAATAGGGAAGATGGAGGGGATATCAACTTCAATAACTGTGTTGATAGTTTCATTGAGTCTTATAAGATAATCCTCTTTATCTTCAAAATAAAATGGGTAATAACCACTTTTGATGTACTCTCTAAAGAGAAGTGTGAGGTTGAATTTTTGTAAAAGTTCATAGGCTATGTCTATATGATTTTTTAAAATATCTTCGAGTGCAAAAGCAGGAAGTTTTATATCTTTTTCTAGCTCAACAAACTCTCTAAAACTAAGACCATAGACACTATAAAGTCTTGCTCGTCTGCTAAGGTCTGCTTTTGCATTATCGATGCTTAACGCACTACTACCACTAAAAATGACTTTGAGATCAAGTAAATCGTAAATCTTTTTCAACTCTATCTCAAAGTCTTTGTATTTGTGTATTTCATCTATTATAAGTACTTCACCCTCCTCTTTACTAAAAGAGTTCGCCACTTCAAAAAGGGAGGGGATAGTTATTATATCTGCACTAATGTAGAGCTTTTTTGAAAATGCTACATCAAGTTCTTTAAGATACTGCAAAAGAAATGTAGTCTTTCCCACCCCTCTAGCCCCAATAATGCCTATAAGTTTTTTATCAAGGTTGATAGTTTTATGAAAATATCTTTTATACTTAAAGTTACTTTTTTCAAAAAGCTTTTTTTGATATTCTCGAAGTTCATCTAATAGCATCTATCAGCCTTTTTTCTTTATTTTATCAAAATTAGACTTATAAACCTAATTTATTATACTATTTTGGATTTGTAGTATTAATATAAAAATCCAAATAGCCAAAGGGGGATCTTTCTATCGACACCT
>WFND01000033.1 GCA_015484575.1 Helicobacteraceae bacterium | reverse complement strand
GTTCACAACTGCCTCCGGGATACAAACTATCACTCTCAGGCGGAAAAAGTTTTGATACAAATATGGGATTTAAAGTCGGTATTACAGGTTCTGTTTTTTATCAAAATGAAGCAGATCAAAAAGATGTTTTTTATGATAAATACATCTATAACAATTTTACGGACAAACATCAACTCGAAGAGAAAACTAACCGTAGTGTGAGTTTATATGAAACAAAATACGGTGGCCTAATAAGTCTTGGGGCTGAAAGTGATGATGGAAACAACAGATTAAAATATACATTTTTCAACATGAATCAGTTCAATGACACGACTACAAGCGGTATGACAACATTTATTGGTGATGCCAACCCTTATGATTTGACATATTATGAATACTTAGAGCAAAAAATCATGCTTCATCAGCTTAACGGTAAGCATAACATCATCTTTGCAAAAGATACAGATGGCTATTTTGACAATATAGTTATAAAATGGGCTGCTGAAAAAGGTGAAGCCACACGCAAAGAACCCGGAACAGTTGAGTACCAATATGACTATATATACACAGCACCGACATTAAATAAAAAGACATGGTATCTTTATGGAGATTTAAAAGATGACATAAGCAATTATCGTGTTGATATGAGTCTTCCTTTTGTATTTAATGAAAGAGATAACTCAACTGATTTTGGTCTATTTGTGTACAACAAAAAGCGTACTCTTGATAATAGACGATTTAAAATGCAACACTCTTTTGCAAATAGTGATTCTAAATTAGAAGAGGATATTGACTCGATTTTTACAGATGAAAATATCGATGAATTGAGTTTTTCTACAAATTATCGTCCTGCAGACTCTTATGAAGCTAAACAAGATTTGAAAGCATTTTATCTTAAACAGCTCATCTCTGTCACAAATAGCTTAGACTTTGTTGCAAGTGTACGTTATGAAGACTCAAAACAAGAGCTTATAGATGCTAAATCATCACAGGCTTATGATCCGCTAAAAACAACTGACTATCTACCGGGAGTTGGAATGACTTATAGATTAAATGATGATATGCAGTTTCGTCTAGCTTACTCAAACACTATTACACGTCCCGATTTTCGTGAGTTTAGCCCTAACCGCTTTAAAGATCCAATTACCGGTGATATAATCTTTGGTTATCCGGGATTAAAACAGACAGATATTACAAACTACGATATTAAATATGAATGGTACATGAGTGCAGACGAACTCTTCTCTTTTGCACTGTTTAAAAAAGATTTTATAAATCCAATTGAAACTATTCAATCTTTAGATGTACAGAGTGATGCGAGTAATCAAATTGTATCTTTCAGAAATGCTGACGGTGCTAACAGTTATGGTTTTGAGATGGATCTTCGTAAAAGATTTGCTTTTATAGATGAACGCTTAGAGTCCCTGTTGCTTGCAACAAATTTTGCTTATATCCAATCACAAGTGCAGATAACACGTAACAAAGATGATGAGATGACGGCTCACTTGACAACTACAGATAGACCTATGATGGGACAGTCTCCTTATGTACTTAATATCGCTCTTGGTTATGATAGCAAAGAGACAGGAAACAGCGTACTTTTACTCTACAATGAAATTGGAGAGCGTCTTGTAGCACTTGGAACTTACGGTAATGCTGATAAGTATGAACAGCCATTTAGAAAGATGGATATAGTTGCAAAATGGAAACTAAACAACACTTATAAGGAAAATAGCATTTTTACCTATGCCATGAAATTTAAAGCTGAAAATCTACTAGATAGTGAAGTTAAAATTACACAAGCCGGAAATGATACTTTTCACTATAAACCCGGACAAAAATATACACTGTCTTTTTCTATTAAATATTAGAAGTATAACGGTTGAAGATAGCCAATAAGTTGCCGCTAGTATGTTTTGTTAACATTTAAGCACAGTTAATTTTGTAGTCTAAAAACAGACTCTCTATAGGTATATGAAGTTGCTTATGTAAATTTCTTATCATCTCAATAGTTAATTTTCTTTTTCTATTGAGTATCTCTGATACTCTTGATTTACTGCCTACTATTGTCACATAGTTTATTGTAACCATTAATCTGTATTTATTCCCTGCTATATTAAAGACAACTTTTGTATCTCCAATAATACTAGCATTTTTGTACATCTCTTTAATCTCGTTTGAATTACTCCAACTAAGTTTTAGAACCTCTTTATGCCAAGGCTCTAAAACATTTTTGCTATCTTGAT
>WFND01000032.1 GCA_015484575.1 Helicobacteraceae bacterium | reverse complement strand
GAGATAAACAGTTATAACAACTACCCATATTTACATATAAAATATCATAATGAAAAAGAGTTTATGCTGTGTAATAACAGCAGCTGTTTTGCATCTTCTTCTAGCATTAAGGAGTTATTTAAAAAGTGAGTTATATAATTGAATATAATCGAAAAATAACTAAGGAGCAGTATGCAAAACAGACGTAAAGAGGTCGAATCAATCTTAAGAGACAATGAAAGTATCACTGAAAACATTCATCCGGATCGTAGAAAAATAAAAGAGAAACCCACTCAAGAAAAACGTAAAAAAAATAAAAATAAAGTTCAGATTTGGGTAAAAAAAGAGACGGTTGAGTATGAAGAGGAGTTAAGGATACTTCAAATCGAGCTTCTTAAGATGCAAAATTATATAAAAGATAACGGTTTAAAGGTTCTTATGATTTTTGAGGGGCGTGATGCAGCCGGAAAAGGCGGTACTATCAAACGTATCACAGAACATCTCAATCCTCGTGGTGCAAGGGTTGTGGCACTAGACAAACCATCAGACATAGAGAAAAGTCAGTGGTATTTTCAGAGATACTCTCATCATCTTCCAAGTGCGGGAGAGATAGTTCTTTTTGACCGTTCATGGTACAATCGTGGTGGCGTTGAGCCTGTTATGGGATTTTGTACACAAGAGGAGCATAAAGAGTTTTTACATGAAGTTCCAGAGTTTGAAAGAATGTTAGTCAATTCAGACATTATGCTCTTTAAATTCTATTTTTCTGTATCAAAAGATGAGCAGAAAAACCGTTTTGAAAAACGTAAAACAGATCCGTTAAAGCAGTACAAACTCTCTCCTGTTGATGAAAAATCTCAAGAGTTATGGGATAAATATACTATTGCAAAATACTCCATGCTTCTTGCTTCTCATACTGATTACTCCCCTTGGACAGTGATTAAATCTGACAACAAGAAAAAGGCTCGTATCAACTGTATAAAGCATATATTAAATAATATTAACTACGACAACAGGGCCAAAAAGAAAATCATCAAAGTGGATACCGACATACTGTTTTCAGGAGATGTAGAGATAAAAACTATGGAGACAGAGATGACACTAACAAGGTCAAACAGACTAAAATAGCAGATAGTAAAGTGTAGGTAGAGTTTTGCTTGTTAAGGCATTATTATATGCTTTTATGGCATCTACCTCTTTATACCAGTATGATGGCAGTTGTAAAAATTCTCTATCTGTAAAATATAGATTTTTGATATTTTTATTGTAAACAGAATCGTTAAAAATATCCATCATAGTATCTATATCATCAATCCCATGGACTATTATGTGAAGTTTACTAAAATCTAAACCTTCATACTGTGAGGGTACAAACGTATCCCAATTTGATGTTCCATCATTGGGATCAATCAACACATTTTCAAAAACTAAAAAATCATCTATACTTGAACGATTTATATCATCTGCAATAATATAAGATACATTCAACATAACATCTTTTATCTGCGAAAATGATTTTGCATATAGATCAATATCTTGATAATAGTTAAAAAGCTCTTCGCCATTTGACAGCTCATCAAAAGCTAAACCTTCATCTAAAAAGATACCATCCACATCGAAATTTGTAGCAAAATACTCTATCTCACTTTTAACATCATCTTTATTGCGTGGTTGTGGCGGATTTTCTTGACTTGTTGCAAGTCCTGTAGCAACATATCCTAAAACTCTTACACTGCTCTGATGTAACTTTTGTATAGCATCTGTATATAGAGTCGTATTTTCATCATTTATACCTATAACAACAGTGATAGGAATCTTTTTACCGGCATCTGCAACGGCATCCCATATAACACCTATGCCGTCTTGCACATCATCCGGGTGAGAATATAGCGGAATAATCATTCCTACACTCTGTCTATTATCTTGTGCATAGATATTAAAAGTAAACAGTATAGATACAATAATTAATATTTTAAACATAAATTATTGTATCATTAAAAAGTGAACTATAAGTGTAGATATTATAGAAATTTTAGTATTTCGCTCTCAATCTGCTCTTTGTCTATTACATCTGGATGTTTAATCTCTTTTGTAAATAGTTCATTTATCATTGGCGGTATCTCAATATCCGCTTTGGATGCTATAGCCTTAAGAGCTTCAATATCTCCCGTACCTTTTTCACCGGTCAGTGCATTTGCTATAGTTGGTGAAAATTTCGTCCACTCTGCCGTTGAGTATGCGATAGTTTTAATACCGCTACCTTTACAAGACTCATAAGTTTTAAAACATGTTGCAGTGTGCGGATCTAAAAGATAACCCTTTTCAAATGAAGATTTTATATACTCCTGCCCCTCTTCACCACTACAAGAACCTGCTATAAATATATCTTGAAGAGTTTTTAACTCCTGTGCGTTTAGTTTATAGTATCTCTCTTTTTCAAGGGCAGACATCAACTCTTTCGTGCGTTTTGCTCCGCATATATCAAAAATAACACGCTCAACATTTGAAGATATTAATATATCCATTGCCGGTGATGTTGTAGGTATAAGTTTACTATTACGAATATCATACTCTCCGCTATTTATTAAACGGGTAAGAACATCATTTTCATTTGAAGAGACCACAAGCTTTTCAACTGCCAAACCCATCTTCATGGCGTAATATCCACCCAAAATATTACCGAAGTTACCACTTGGTACATTCAGATAAACTTTTTCACCCATATCTATCTCATTTTTACGAACAAGTTCAAGATAGCTGTGTATATGGTATATAACCTGAAAAATTATACGTCCAAAATTTACAGAATTTGCAGCTGAAAGAGAGATATTTTTCTCTTTCAGTTTCGCTTTGAAATTATCTGATGCCAAAAGTGATTTTAGTGCTTTTTGAGCATCATCAAAGTTACCGTCTATTCCTATGATTTTAAGATTTTTACCATCTTCTGTTACCATCTGAAGACGTTGAACATCAGAAGTTCCACTGCCCGGGTACATACAAGCCACTTTTATATTCGGCTTGTTTTTAAAAGTCTCTAGTGCTGCCGGACCTGTATCACCGCTTGTTGCTGCTAAAATAAGATAGTTTTCATTTCGTTTTTGTGCCAAATATGAGAGAATGCTTCCAAAAGGCTGAAGTGCCATATCTTTAAAAGCACGAGTTGGACCATGATAAAGTTCACTTATAAACAGATCATCTTCAATTTTTACAACAGGAACAGGGTTTGAACTGTCATCGAAATTGTCATACAGAGACAGAGCTTTTTGTATCGCCTCTTTTTCTATATCAATATCAAAAATATCTAAAAAATCAGAAGCTAACTCTTTGTAACTTGAGTTAAGATGTTTTTTAAAAAACTCTTCACTTAAATTTGGAAGCTCTTTTGGAACATAAAGACCACCAAAAGAGGCTATCGGACTCAGTATCGCTTCTGAAAATTCAACTTCATCAGGATGTATCTTATCATTACCACGTGTTTGTATAAATTTCATATCTTCACTTTTTATTTTTTTATTACCGTACCGATTCCATCGCTAGTAAATATCTCTAACAAAAGAGAGTGTTCTATTCTGCCGTCAATAATATGAGCTTTCTCAACTCCACTGTTAACAGCTTCCAAACATGCATCTACTTTTGGAATCATACCGCCAAATATCGTCTCATCAGATTTTAACCTATCTATATCTTTTTCAAAAAGAGTTGAAAGACAGTTTTTATCTTTATCCAAAACACCTTTGGTATCTGTCATAAAGATAATCTTTTTTGCACCTATACTTGCCGCTATCTTACTTGCTGCCAAATCAGCATTTATATTATAACCCGGATGGTTAAGCGTCTCATCACCGCCTATAGGGGCGATTACGGGAATAAACTTTTCCGAGATAAGATTTTTAATAACACTCTCATCAATATCTGTTATCTTGCCAACAAGACCGTATTTATTATAATCTATAGGTTTGGCTTTTATAAAATTTGCATCTTTTCCGCTAATTCCTATCGCTTTTGCACCGTGATGATTTAGCAGTGCCGTAATCTCTTTGTTTATACTGCCAGATAGAACCATCTCCACTATCTCCATAACTTTATCATCTGTAACTCTCAAGCCATCAATAAACTGTGTACCTATCTTTAATCTATCTAGCATACCGCTTATCTTATTTCCACCGCCATGAACAACAACAGGCTTAATACCCACGAGATACATCAATAAAATATCTTGAGCAACCATATCTTTTAACTCAGGATTTATCTGTGCAGAGCCACCGTATTTGATTACAAATATCTCTTTTGAAAATCTTTTTATATACGGAAGGGCATCTAAAAGTGTCTGTACTTGGGTAATCTTTGTTTTCATAAACAACAATCTTTAAAATGGATTTTAAGACAGGAATTATAGTAAAAACTCCCTAATAGAGAGTTTATTTGAATATTTTTTTACTTTCGTTAATAATAGCACCCGGTACTGTAGATATTTTCATAAATGTTCCCATTTTTAAAAGTGGGTACATAACAGAGATATAATATTTTGGATCCATAATCTTAGCCTTGTCATCTTCAAGCAAAACAGGATATGGAAGAAGAGCTGCATTTGCATAACCGGCTTTTTTTATAAATTTTGCTGTTCTTTTTGATAGTTTTATACCGACTACGGCACGATTTTTTGATAACTCATGAATATATAGAACTTTTTTAGACTTTTTGGCTTTTTTAAGTAACTCTTCATGAGTTCCTTTTCCCACAAGCACAAAATCATGATAGCCCGGCATACCATTCATAAATACATATTTTGGAAGCAGATTATACTTTACAATATCATCAGAATCTTTCAAATCACTAAAGGTTTTACGAATTGTTTTTAATGTAGCATACGGAATTGCCCTGTTAAAATCATCTTGCATAAATGCACGTGATATATACAGAGGATTAATAATACTAACCTGCCCGTTTATACTATCTACTAAAATACGAAGTGATGAAGCAAAGCCTCTATCTGGCATATCCCCCATAGACTCCAAAGCGGCACATGTAAAGACGATAGAGGTAAGTTTTTTCTTTTTATCTATTGCCTTTGAAAACAGTATCTTGTATCCTGCATCTTTCAACCTCTTCTCTACCTCTTTTGGTTTAAGATATGTTCCACGAAGATATAAGCTTAAACGGCTGTTTTTAACATCACCGACCTTAAGTTTATCAGTTTCAAGGGTCATCTTATTGTAATTTGGCGGAGTCTTTTTTGAAAATACAACAGTACAGTTTCTTTTATTTTTAAATTTACGATGAAAATCTATATTTGGATTCTCTCTTATTTTTCTGTTTTGTCTATTTTTTCTTACATCCGGATAGAGTGTTTGAACATCTACTGCACGAGGAACAACTGCTGTAACTTCAGGGGCTTTCGGTACAACCGCCGTAACTTCAGGAACTTTTGGAACTTCAGGTATTTTTATAGTTCTCACAATAGTTTCATTTGATTCACTAGCCATAGATACTGAAGCATAAAACATAAACGCAATGGAGGCAATCGGTACAAAGATTTTTGATTTCATAATTTTTCCTGATATTAGTATTGTAAAATTCTAACTAAATACAACTATAAAAATAAAATTTATTTTATAAAAAAAGAGTAATTTTTCCAATAAGCTACACTAAGTTACGTTAAGGGTATCTCTAGTTTATCTCTCAAGTGTGATTTTAACTGAAGTTTTAAATCTAAGAGCGAGAGTGGAAGATTAAAATCTTTAATCTTTACATAATCCTTATATGTAACCAAAAGAGAGTCAGCTCCACTTACATGTAAGAGCTTTTCTAACTCCTCTTTTTTAAAGAAGTAGTGATCACGAAAATATGATTTACCTACTATATCCGGCAAGTAAGCATCTAATCTTTCAGGACGTGCTATTGCTGTTACAAGATACATTTTATCAGTTGGATTTATCACTTCAACCTCACGAGTAAAGTCTATGTTTTCTCTTACATGTAAAGCTTTTTTTAAATCCCAATGACGCTCTCTGTATGGACCTGACGGAAGACAGAAACTGTTTTTAGTATCTACATCTATGAGTATATCCATCTTTTTAATATGATGTTTAGAGTAACCATCATCTAAAAATAGATTTTTAGCCCCTAACTCTTTTGCTTTTTTCACCCCTTCATCTCTGTTTTCACTGACTATAACTACTGCCTCTGGTAATTTATCTGCATAAATCATAGCTTCATCACCGCTTGTTAAGACATCTGTTAAAATATTTTTTCCATCAGATATTACATGTAAACCCTCCGATTTTCGTCCATATCCTCGTAATATTATGCCGACATCACTATATCTTTGTGCCAAAGCCGTAACTAGAGGAGTTTTACCGCTCCCGCCTACGGTTAAGTTGCCGACACTTATGATATTTACACCGAAATCTATCTCTTTTGTAGAGATAAAACGTATCTTCATAACAAAACAGTACAAAAGAGCAAGAGGAGACAAAAGCCAAGAAATTAGCTTTTGAAAAGGGGTTGGAGAGTAAAAATAGCTCTCAATCCATGAGACCATCTGTTAAACTCTTGTTTTACTAATCTCTTTTATGGAGTCACACACATATTTTATCTCTTTGTCACTCATATCTGCAAAATTCGGTATTGATAAAACCTGCTGAAATGTTCTTAGAGCTACAGGAAAATCATTTACCCTAAGAGAGTATTTACTCTTATAGTAACTCATTAGATGCAGAGGAATATAGTGGAGTCCGCTCTGAATACCTTTTGCATCCAACTCACGTGCAAAAGAGTCTCTGTTTTTATCTATTTTTATAATATACAAAGAACAGGCATGATTTTCGGAGATATTTGGCAGTGTAATATGCTCAACATTAGCCAACTGTGCATTATAAAACTCTGCAATCTCTTTTTGTCTTTGTATAGCTTTCTCTTGCACCTTTAACCTTTCAATATTAAAAGCAGCGTCTAAGGTAGAGATAGTATATTTGCTGCCTATGTCGGTAACATCATAGATATACTCAAGCGAATCTTCATCAATAACCATGGCGTGATTACGCAAAAGCATGGCACGTTGTATAATATCTTCATCATCACTAACCATAACCCCACCGTTTGTAAAGCTGTTTTTTAGATGCGGAGAGAAACTAAAACAGGTAATATCCGCACCGGTTGAGCCTATTTTTTTACCCTCATACGTTGCACCTAGTGCATCTGAAGCATCTTCAATAATTTTCACGTTATATATATTTGCTATATTATACAGTCTTTGTAAATTTATACTCTGACCGGCTATATGAGAGACGATTACAGCTTTTAGTTTTTTTGATTTATTATCGGCTAGATAATTTTCCAACTTATCTAAGTCGATATTGTATGTCTGCTCATCAATATCTATAAAGATAGGTTCAGCATCAAAATGGCGTACAACTTCAGGAACTGACACAAAAGCATTAACAGAACACAGCACTTTATCACCACGTTTAAGATTTATGGCAAGCATAGCTAGATGAAGAGCTGCCGTACCGTTTGATGTTGCCAATGCAAATTTTGCACCTGTATAATCTTCAAATGCCTCTTCAAACTCTTCTATTACATTTTTTGATTTACCATCTAAAACGGACTCAATCCTTTTTCGCTCTTGCGAACTTGCTTCTACTCTGTAAAATGGAACTTGCATACTCTCTCCTTATAGGTTTATATCTCTTGGATAGTTAAAATCGTGATTAATCGTACGTGATGTTAATTTTGCAATAACAGGCATACGACGTTTAAATTGATTGTGATAGATACGTGAAATAATCATATCTACCATCTCTTTATCATAGCCCTCATTTATAAGCTCTTCATGCGAATATCTATCTTCTACATAATGCTTTAAGACTTCATCAAGCTGTGCATATGTGTAGCCCAAATCATCCTCATCGCTCTGCCCTTCCCATAAATCTGCAGATGGAGGTTTATCTATTATCTCATCATTAACACCCAAATATCTTGCCAACTCAAAAATTTCCGTCTTATACATATCTCCGATAGGATTTATAGCACTAGCCAAATCACCAAAAAGTGTGCCATAACCCAGCATTAGTTCGCTTTTATTACTTGTACCCAAGACCAAAGCACTCTCTCTAGCTGAAATATCAAAAAGTGTTGCCATTCTCATACGAGCAGAAAAATTTCCCTTACGAAGTGCACTCATACTCTCGTCTTCATAGCTTTTTAACACCGGTTCTATACTTTTTGTTATCGCCCTAATAGAAAATTTTTCTATTAGAGCATCCGCATCATCAAGTGAGTTTTGAGATGAGTAGTGTGATGGCATTTTAACACACAAAAGATTATCTCCAAAGGCCTTTTTTGCCAAAACTGCGACAACAGCTGAATCGATACCTCCACTAAGTCCGACAACTACATTTTTTAACGAAGTTTTATAAACCTCATTTTGTAAAAATCGAATCAGATAATCACTTATCTGCTTATACTTTGACAT
>WFND01000031.1 GCA_015484575.1 Helicobacteraceae bacterium | reverse complement strand
CTTTTATAGAGAAGTTACCGACTATATCTGCTTTTAAATCATCATCCAAGATAAAATTGGCGTTATGAATTACAATATTATCTGAATTTATACTGCTGTTTAATTTAGAAAATTTTAACTTTATACCAGAGTAGTCCCAAGTACTGTTTTGTTTACAGATAATGTGTAGATTATCTCTGTAGTTAAAGTTTACATGTAAGTTGTCATCTTTAAAAGAGAGCTTGGAAAAGTTAAATTTTTTCAATGTAGTATTGAAGTCATAATACATATTTTTAATATCCGCACTACCATAAACAGTAGCCTGTAGTGAGTTTGATATATTTATATCCGTTTTAGGTATATAGGCTTGAAGTTTGTCGTAATTAAATGCACTGCTTATAGCCTTTACATGTAAGCCTCTACCTGCTATATTCCATAATGAAGGTTTAACATCTATACGGTCTAAGCTATCTGGTATCATGTTATATCTTACATGTAAAGGTTTACTTTTTAAACTTAGTTCATCAGATACATTTACATCATATAGGTTAATATCAAACTTACCCTCCTGTTTTGAAGCATCTATCTTGGCATCTAATACACCTTTTGCCAAATCTTTATAGCTGATATTTACATCTTTTAACGTTACAAAGCTATCTACAATCTTCACATCGGCACTATTAACCTTATAGTCTGTATTATGAAAAGAGATTTCACTCTCATGTAGTCTAAAATTTCCCAATGCAGTGATATTTTCAGTCTGTAAATCTACATATATAGTTAAATCAGCATCCGTTTTACCGGATTTCTGCTCAACAGGTATCTTGATACCGTATGATTTTATTAAATCCAAAAGTATTTTATCCAATGTAGCTACTGTATCAATATGTACACTTAAGAGCTCATCTTTGGGTTTAAAATCTATTGATATTGAAGTATTACCGCCTTTGTGAGTGTAAAAATATGCATCTCTTGGCATAATTTTTAAAACACCGTTATCAAATATCAAGTCCACTCTTTTAGATACAGCTGCTTTAAAGCCTTTTTGAAAAGAGTAAGCGACACTGCTCCAATAAGCTTTTGCTTTAAGTGTATGTAATAAAAACATAGGATTGTCATAGGGAATATATCCGCTTAGTTTCTGTAAATGTGGATAATCTCCCTTGGCATAATCTATAATCCAAGGTCTAATATCTCTATGTAAATTAGTAAATTGTGCTATCTCTTTTAATGTTGTGACAGGAGTAAGATAGTGGGTGTTAAACTTTACGCCTTTTGCATCTGCAATAAGATATGTGTTTTGCCTGTCTCTCTTTGCAAAAGTTGTATTTAGCTCTGCGTATGTAGCATCATCTGCCCTATCTAAAAGTATTAAACCGCTTACATGTAAGAACTTATCATTTGTATCAAGCTTTAGTATATTGGCAGTTAAATACTTTTTTGTTAAAACAGCAGATATATCAGCACAGAACCGACTGCCTTTAACTTTAAGTTTAAAACCTTTTTTAGCTTTATAGCTCAAATATATATCTATATCATCACTCTTAATTGATTTTATATTTATAGATTTAAATAGAGATATAAAAGGTTCTGTTTCATCTATGATTTTAATTAATTTTTTGTATTTAAACCCGGATGAGCTTTTTTTTTCTCTTTTTTTTATATCTATGGAGCCTATATCCAATATCAAGCCGTTATCATCTCTTACATGTAAATTTTTAACATTAAAATCTAAAAAGTCAATTTCTTTGAGTACAATTGCATGTTCTAAAAAAATAAAAAATGAGATAGAGATAAGCGTGATAAAAATTATTAAAGAGATTAACGAGAAATGGATAGTAGAAATTATTTTAGTTATTTTAATATCCATACTGTTTTACCTGAATTTACCTATAAAAAGTTCAAAAGTGTGCTACATTCCAAAAGGAAATATAAGTCAGATTATAACACATTTAAAAAAGAAAAATTTCGATGTTAACATTATAGATTCATATATTCTAAGATTTATCGGTTATCCGCAACACGGTTGGATAGATATTGGAGAATATAGCTTAACTCACGGAGATTTTTTATATCGCCTAACCTCTGCAAAAGCTGCTATGAGAGATATAACTCTGATACCGGGTGAGACTACATACTTCTTTTTAAATTATCTCTCTAAAGAGATGGGATTAAACAGGAGTAAATTGCAAAAATATTATGACAAATACACACCTGTAAAAGAGGGAGCTTTTGTTGCAGATACATACAAGCTCCCTTTAGGTATAACTGAAAAAAAGGCTATAAAGATTCTACTTTATCGTTCACGTCAACAGATGATAAAGTGGTCAGAAAAAATATTTGGCAATTTTGATGAGAAAAAATGGTTTCATTTGGTAACACAAGCTTCTATAATCCAGAAAGAGGCAGCCTCAATTGATGATATGGCAATGGTTAGTTCAGTTATACATAATCGCATAAAAAAAGGTATGAAATTACAGATGGATGGAAGTCTGAATTATGGTAAATATTCACATACGAAAATTACCTCAAAACGCATAAAAGAGGACGCTACAAGCTATAATACATATAGATTTAAAGGCTTTCCAAAACAGCCTGTTTGCAATGTCAGCATAGAGGCAATCAAAGCGGCAATTTTTCCTGCAAAAAGCAACTACTTATATTTTGTTAGAGGCAAAAATGGAAAACACATATATACTCGTTACTATTCTACACATAGAAGAAATATTTTTAATGCTACTGATTGAAACATAAACTGCAATTCTTGATATATGTTAAGTATAAGTTTATATATTTCCCCACTAAAGTGTAAAATTAGCTTGAAATTTAAAATGATGTCTAGCTACATCTAAACATGAGGACACAAAATGTCAAAAATTATTTGGTCAAAAATTGATGAAGCTCCGGCTTTGGCAACTTATTCGTTACTACCGATTGTTAATGCTTTTACAAAAGCTGCAGGTGTAGATGTAGTTACTAGTGATATTTCACTAGCAGGTAGAGTTCTTGCGGCGATGGGTCTTGCCGAAGATGAGCTATCAAAACTTGGTAAAATTGTTTTACAACCAGATGCAAATATCATAAAACTCCCAAATGTTTCAGCCTCTATAGGTCAATTAAAAGAGTGTATAGCCGAACTTCAAAGTCAAGGTTTTGATATTCCTGATTTTCCTGAAAATCCTGCAAATGAACAAGAAGAAGCAGTTCGTGCAAAATACAACCCATGTCTAGGTTCAGCGGTTAATCCTGTTTTACGTGAAGGTAATTCAGATAGACGTGCGGCAGCTGCAGTTAAAAGATTTGCACAGAAACATCCTCATAGACTAAAAGCCTATTCTGAAAATTCAAAAGCTTATGTTGCTCATATGCAAGGCAATGGTGATTTTTATGGAAATGAAAAAGCTGTCACTATGGATAAAGCACAAAAAGTTACTATCGCTTTAAACGGTAATGAATTAATCACTATAGATGCACTTGACAAAGAGATATTAGACGGTACATATATGTCAATTAAAGCTCTTCGTTCTTTTATACAAAAAACGATAGACGATGCAAAAGAGAGAGGCGTTTTATGGTCTATTCACCTTAAAGCAACTATGATGAAAATCTCTGACCCTATCATGTTTGGACACGCTCTTGAAGTATTTTTTGCTCCTGTATTTGAAAAATATGCAGATGTTTTTGAAGAGTTACATGTAAATGCAAATCTAGGTATCTCAGATATAGAGAAAAAGATAGCAGGACATGCTAAAGAGGCTGAAATATTAGCTGCATTTAAAGATGTTGTAGATTCTGACAATCCAGAGATAGCGATGGTAGATTCTGACAATGGAAAAACAAACTTTAACGCTTCAAACGATGTCATTATTGATGCTTCTATGCCTGTTGTTGTACGTGAAGGCGGTAAGCAGTGGAATCGTAACGGTGATGCTGTAGAGTGTGTGGCTGTTATTCCTGACAGCACTTATGCACTGTTTCATGAAGAGATGTTAGCTGACTGCGTTAAAAACGGTCAATATGATGTAACAACTATGGGTTCAATGGCAAATGTAGGTCTTATGGCTCAAAAAGCAGAAGAGTATGGTTCACATCCAACTACATTTGAACTTGCAGAAGCCGGAACTGTTACGGTAACTGCTGAAGATGGAACGGTTTTGATGTCATTTGAGTGTGAAAAAGGCGATATTTGGAGAATGTCTCGTGCAAAGGATATTCCAATTAAAGACTGGGTACGTTTAGCGGTAGAGCGTGGTCAGATAGAGAAAGTTCCCGTAATTTTCTGGCTAGATGAAAATAGAGCTCACGATGCACAGATGATTTTAAAAGTAAATGAGTACCTAAAAGATTTAGATACGGACGGTTTAGATATTCAAATTATGGATGTTACGTCTGCAACTAGATTTACAAATGCACGTATAAGAGAAGGTAAAAACACCATCGCAGTTACCGGTAATGTTTTACGTGATCACTTAACAGATATGTATCCTATTTTAGAACTTGGAACATCTGCTAAGATGCTCTCTATCGTTCCATTACTTGCCGGTGGTGGTCTATATGAAACAGGTGCGGGTGGTTCAGCTCCTAAGCATGTTGACCAATTCCTAAAAGAGGGTCATTTACGTTGGGACTCTCTTGGAGAATTTTTGGCACTTGCCGAATCACTGCGTTTTATAGGTCGTAAAAATTCAGATGCAAAACTGGCTGCACTTACTGTTGCACTTGATGTTGCAAACGATGCTTATTTAGGTAACAATAAAGCACCATCAAGAAAGTGTTGTGAACCGGATAACAAAGCTTCTCACTTCTTTGTAGCTCAATACTGGGCAAAAGCACTTGCAGAAGGTGAAGATACTGAATTAGCTGCTAAATTTGCTCCTGTAGCTGCTTCTCTTGAAGAGAATGAAGCAAAAATCATGGAAGAGTTGCTCTCAATTGAAGGAAAAGAGCAAGATATAGGTGGTTATTATCACCCAGATGATGCAAAAGCAGAAGCTGCTATGCGTCCATCTGCTACATTAAACGCAATTATTGACGCTATATAAAATTTCTTCTTTATTATCCTAGTTTTAAGCTTTTTGCTTGTAAACTAGGGTAAAATTCTATTCTACAAAATTTTCTATTTTTAAATAAATTATATTTTTTACTTAAGAGTATAAAATTAAACACAAAACTATCAAGGTATTATATGGCAAGTAAAGTAACGATTATCGGAACCGGAAATTTTGGTTCAACAGTAGCATTTATATTGGCGATGCGTGGTTCATGTCATGAAGTTATTCTTCGAGGTAGAAGCATAAATGTTGCCAAAGGAAAGGCTTTGGATATGTCACAAGCTGCAAATGCAGCAAGAGAACATACTATAGTCAGAGCAGCGGAAAGACCTGAAGATATAACTGGAAGCGAGATTGTTGTTATAACGGCAGGTGCTCCAAGAACTCCGGGCATGAGTAGAGATGATTTACTTATAAAAAATGCAGATATAGTAAAAAAATACTCTCTTGAGATTAAAGAGTATGCTCCAAATGCTATCGTAATAGTAGTAAGCAATCCCCTTGATGTGATGACCTATGTTGTGCATAAATATACAGAATTTCCTAGAGAGCGTATTTTGGGAATGGCAGGTATTTTGGATTCTGCTAGAATGGCACATTTTATTTATGAAAAATTGGGATATGGAGCAGGGCAGATACGTGCCACCGTTATGGGTGGTCACGGTGATACAATGGTTCCTCTTCCAAAATTTACAACTGTTGCCGGTGTTCCTATTGATGATCTGTTGGACTCTGAAGAGATAGGAGAGATAGTACAAAAAACAAAAAACGGCGGTGCTCAAATTGTTAATCTGTTAGGTGACGGTTCGGCCTATTATGCTCCTGCAAAATCTACGGCAGTAATGGCAGAAGCTATACTAAAAGATACAAATCAGATTCACTCTTGTGCAGTTATGATGAAGGGCGAATACGGATATAGTGATATAGTGAGCGGTGTTCCTGTTATGATTGGCAGTAAAGGTGCAGAAAAAATCATAGAGATGACACTCAAACCGCTTCAAAAAGAGAAATTTAGAAATTCCGTAGCTTCAGTTCAAGATATGATAGACACTTTAAACGAATTGAATTTTTTTGATGATTTAAAGTAATGCTTCATTAAGTTACATTTTGTAACTTAATTACCTTCAAATACTCCTGTTAAAATTTAAATTTTACTTAATCTTTGATACTCTAATGGAAGCTTAATATTTATATTAAAATCTCAATAACAATGGAGTGCTAAATGGACAATCAAAATGTTGTATCTACTGATGTACTTATTGTGGGTGGAGGACCGGCTGGTCTTTCAACTGCAATTGCTTTAGCTGATAAATTGAAGCAGAAAAATTTAAACAAGAAAATAATGCTAATTGAAAAAGGCAGCTCAATTGGCTCACATATACTTTCTGGTGCAGTTATAAGACCTCAAGTATTTAGACATCTATTAACAACTGGAGAGTTCGATGGTATTCCGTTTGACTCAATGGTTAATAGTGATGAAGTTGCAAAATTAGATGACAGCGGTGAAGTTGTATTACCGTTTCATCCTCCATATATGTCAAACGAGGGTAACTATATAGCATCATTATCTCAAGTCTGTAAATATCTTGCTACATTGGCTCAAGAGAGGGGCGTAGAGATATATACAGGTTTTTCCGTTGATAAAGTTCTTTATGATAAAAATAGAGTTATTGGGGTAAAAACCAAAGATACGGGTATTGATCATCATGGAGTAAAACAGAAAAACTATCAGGAGGGAACATCTGTACATGCAGATATTACGGTTTTTGCAGAAGGAACTCGTGGTTCAGCCGTTAAAACAGTAATAAATAAACTAAATTTAGATGCCGGCAAAAATCCTCAAATATACTCTCTTGGTGTAAAAGAGATATGGAAAGTTCCAGAGGGAAATATAGAAGCCGGAACCGTTAAACACACTTTTGGCTACCCTTTAAATGATAAAGAGGAGTTTGGCGGTGGATTTATTTACGGCATGAGTGACAGTAGAGTTGCAGTAGGGCTTGTTGTAGGACTTGACTACCAAGATCCTTCATTTGATGTTCATGCTGCTATGCAGGTATGGAAGCAGCACCCTTATGTAGCAGATATTCTTGAAGGGGGAACTGTTTTAGAAGCAGGTGCAAAAACTCTTCCTGAAGGTGGTTGGAACTCAGTACCAAAATTTTATGCAGATAATATGATGATAGTAGGTGATAGTGCCGGATTTTTAACAACTGCAAGATTAAAAGGTGTCCATTTAGCCGTAAGATCTGGAATATGTGCGGCAACCGCTGCCGCCGAGGCACTTCAAAATGAAGATACAAGTGAAAAATCATTGTCAAAATATGAAGAGTTGGTAAATGAAAGTTCTATCTATGATGAGCTATATCCTACTAGAAATATGAGAGCAGTTATGCAAGAAGGTATGCTTGTAGGAGGTATGAAGATGGGCATCCAGCTTTTGACGGGCGGTGCATGTTTGATGGTTCCTGAGATACAAGAGGATTATCTGAAAACTCAAAAGTTGACAAATTTTACCGAAGAGCCTTTTAAGGAGAGATTTGCGGGTAAACTAGATTATGACAAAAAACTCACATTTGATAAAGTTACGACTGTATATTACTCAAAAGCTATGCATGATGAAGTACAACCGATTCACTTGGTAGTCAATAATGAAAAGCATTTCAACTCTTCAAATATTAATGAGTACGGCTTAGCAGAAGCTTCGATGTGTCCTGCTGAAGTGTATGAGTTACATGTAGATAAAAAAAGTGGTAAAAAATCACTTCGTTTACATGCTGAAAACTGCGTTCACTGTAAAACATGTGACATAAAATCACCTAACAGTGGAATTACTTGGACTACACCTTACGGTGGAGATGGTCCAGATTATAATATGATGTAGGGTAGGGAGAAAATATGGCTTTGACAATAATAAGTTTAATGAAACAGGTTCCATTACCTTCTGAAATGAGAATGGGTGATGATGGGTTAATGGATAGAACTAAAGCAAAATCAATTATCAATGTTGATTGCTCGTACGGTTTAGAAGCCGGTCTTCAGTTAAAAGCTGAAAACCCAGATGCAAAACTTATAGTATGTTCTATGGGTCCACCATCATTTACAGCATCTTTAAAAACAGCCCTCTCTATGGGTTATGATGAGGCCTATCTTTTAAGTGACAGAAAACTAGGCGGTAGTGACACTTATGCAACAGGATTGGCTCTATCTACAATGTTAAAACATTTAGGTTTTGGTGTCACCAAAGGCAAAAATAAAAATTTTATAATCGTAGCAGGTCGTCAAACCAGTGATGGAGATACAGCTCATGTACCATCTCAAGTTGCTGAAAACTTAAAGATACCGCAAGGTACATTTATAGAAACTGCAGACTTGATAGATGGAAAAGTACATGCCAAAAGAATAATTGAGGGTGGTTACCAGATACTAAGTTTGCCAATTCCTTGTGCTATGAGCTTTACACCTACGGGAATTGCTCCTCGTCGTCCTCAACTTAGCGGAGCAGTTAAAGCTAGAAATAGTGAAATTACCGTATTAGGTATTGATGATATAGGCTTAGGTACGGATCATATAGGCATAGGTGTTCCGGGAGAGGGAGGAAGTCCTACTATAGTATCAAAAGTTGTAACTATTAAAAGTGAAAGAGCACCTGCAAAGATAGCGTCCGGTCACAATGAGAGTGAGATAGTTTCTAAATTTATTAATGACTTTAATAAAGGAAAAAATACTCTTGAGACAAAAGAGGTAAAAGCTAAAAAAGCTAAAAGCAGAGAGAAAGATTTAAAAGTTATAGATTTTAGAGATGGTGCAAAAGGTATTATAACGTGGGCAGAAGTTGTAAAGGGAGAGATATCAAGACCATCACTAGAGCTACTTACACCTGCTAAAAATTTAGCAAAAGAGTTGGGCAATGATACAAAAGTTACAACACTTCTAATAGGGCATAATATTGAAAATTTGGCACAAGAGCTTATCTCTTATGGTGCTGATGAAGTTATAGTTGTTGATGATGAGAGATTGCCAGAGTATAGAATACTACCTTTTTCTGCAATATTTGCTCAAGTTATTAAGAAAAACAACTATGAAATTGCACTTTTTGCTGCAACTACGGCAGGTCGAGAACTTGCACCTAGAATCGGAGTAAAAACCAGTAGCGGTGTAACGGCTGACTGTACAGAGCTTCTTATCGGTGAGCATGTTCACAGAAATAAGCAGACAAAAGAGAAGGTGGTTTATGCACCTATTTTAGAGTCAAGACGTCCAACATACGGAGAGTCTAAACTTGCCACAATTATAGGTTTTGTATGTCCTCAAATATCAACTGCAAGAGCAGGAACATTTGAAGTACCTAAAAAAGATGAAACTCGTGAAGGAGTTATAACAAAATTTAAACCAAGACTCTTAAAGGCAGAGTTTGCTACTGAGATTATTGAAACAGTAATTGGTGAAGGTGGAATGCAAGGTCTATTTGAAGCAGACATCATCGTTTCTGGCGGTAGAGGTACAACAAGTGATTCAATGCAGTTGGTAAAAGATTTAGCACAAGCACTTAAAAATCAAGGTATAAAAGCAGAGTGGGCATCATCAAGAGTGATGGTAGATGAAGGCATAGCAGAGTATGCCAGACAGATAGGTCAAACAGGAAAAACAGTACGTCCAAAAGTTTATGTTGCTATCGGTATCAGTGGAGCGGTTCAGCATATAGCAGGTATGAAAGAGTCAGAAACTATAGTTGCGATAAATCATAATGCAAAAGAGACGATTTTTCATAATGCAGATTTTGGTATTGTCGGTGAGTATGAAGATGTTGTACCGGAACTTATAGAAAAAGTGAATGCAGGTTTTGCATTTGGATTAGAAACTAAATAGGAGGAAAATTAGTATGGTAGGTAGAAAAGTAGGGATAGTTGGGGCTGGTTTTGTGGGAGCTACAGCTGCATATAGTTTAGCTATAAAAGGCACATGTCATGAAGTTGTCTTATATGACATAAATACTGATGTTGCTATAGGAAAAGCCTTGGATATTGGACAATCAACGAGTTACTCTCCTAGTGGTACCATAGTAACCGCTGCTAAAGATGCTAGTGATTTAAGTGGTTGTGATATTGTTGTCATAACAGCCGGTGTGCCACGCAGAAGTGAAATGACAAGAGCAGACTTACTCATGATAAATGCAAAAATCATGAAAGATGTTGTCGGAAATATTATGAAATATTCTCCTGATGCAGTTATTCTTTGCGTATCTAATCCTCTTGATATTATGAATTATGTTATCCATAAAATGACAGGTTGGGATAGAAACCGTATTGTAGGTATGGCAGGTGCTTTAGATGGTGCTAGAATGGCTTATCAGATAAATCAAAAAGTCGGCTATGGCTCAGGTCAAACTAGAGCTATGCTTATAGGCGATCATGGCCAACATATGATTCCGCTTCCTGAAATTTCTGCAGTTGGTGGTGTTCCACTAGATCAGTTAATCTCAAAAGAGGATATGGAGGGTATTATTGATAGAACTAAAAACGGTGGTGCCGAGATAGTTAAGCATCTTGGAACATCAGCATATTATGCTCCGGGACGTGCTATCTCGGTTATGGTTGAAGCTATACTTGATGATAGTAGGATTGTAATGCCATCATCTGTAATCCTTGATGGAGAGTATGGATACAAAGATATATCCGTAGGTGTTCCTGTTGTTCTTGGTGCAAGAGGAGTTCATCAAATTATAGAGCTTGAGTTAGATGATGCTCTAAAAGAGAAATTTAAAATTTCTGTTGATTCAATTCGAGAGGGAATTGATATTTTGACTCAAAATGGATTTTTTGAGTAGATTCTACACCTTTTGGTGTAGTTTTTCACTCTTCATTGGGTAAATTTTACACACTTTTTTATATGTTTCAAAATAAATATCTATAATGAATTCTCTTATGTAAAGAGTGCTAAAATATCACTCAAAATACTTTATTGTAGATATTTATAATCAACAAGGAATGATATATGCGTGAGATCGCCTATGAAGAGATTGTTAAAAATGTTAGAGACATCATAGTCTATTCTGCATCCAATTTACCAGAAGATGCACTAAATGCTATGAAAGAGGCTTATGAAAATGAGAAAAGTCCGGTAAGTAAAGAGGTATTGAAACAGCTTTTGGAAAATGCTGATATTGCAAGTTCTGAAGCGAGACCACTTTGTCAAGATACCGGCTTGGCAGTTTTCTTTGTAAAATTAGGAGCCGATGTAAAAGTTGTAGGCGGTCTTTTAAAAGATGCTATCAATGAAGGTACGGAAAAAGGTTATGTTGAAGGTTACCTAAGAGCCTCAACGTGCCACCCTTTCACTAGAGCAAACAATAAAGACACTGTCGGATACAATCTGCCTGCAATTATTCATCTTGATATTGTAGAGGGAGATAAGATAGATATAGAATACGCTGCCAAGGGCGGTGGTAGTGAAAATGTATCTCGTGCCAGAGTTTTTCCTCCAGCCGCCGGAAAGCAGGGGGTGATTGATTATGTAAAAGAGTGTATCTCAGATGCAGGTCCAAACCCTTGTCCTCCTCTTACCGTCGGTGTTGGAATAGGCGGTACATTTGAAAAAGCTGCTATATCGTCCAAACATGCACTTTTTAGAAACATAGGCTCGGTAAATGAAGACCCGGAGATGGCAGAACTAGAAGATGTTATCAAAACAGAGTTAAATAAATTAGGTATAGGAACTATGGGTATGGGCGGAACAGAAACAGTGTTAGCCGTACATATAGAAGCAAATCCTTGCCATATCGCTTCACTTCCTGTTTCAGTTAATGTTCAATGTCACAGCTCACGACATACACATATCACAATATAAAAGGATTATCAGATGAGTACAACATACCATTTAACTACTCCGTTAAGTGATGAAACAGTTTCAAAACTTAAAAGTGGAGATATAGTTTATCTAAACGGTACTATATTTACCGCCAGAGATGCAGCACATAAAAGATTGGTTGATTTACTAGATGAAGGCAAGGAGTTGCCTTTTGATATTAAAGGGGCTGTTATATATTTTGTAGGACCTACACCGCCAAAACCGGGCGATCCTATAGGCAGTGCGGGACCGACAACCTCTTACCGTATGGATTCATACTCTCCTCGTCTGATTGCCGAAGGACTAAAAGGCATGATTGGAAAAGGTAAAAGAAACAAAGATGTAACTGATGCTTGTGAAAAGTACAAAGCTATCTACTTTGGTGCAACCGGCGGTGCAGGTGCACTGCTTGGAAAACAGATAAAAAGTGCAGAAATTATAGCGTATCCGGAACTTGGACCAGAAGCTGTAAGAAAACTTGAGGTTGTTGATTTTCCCGTGACTGTTGTAAATGATACATACGGTGAAGATCTATACAAAATAGGTCGTGCACAATACGAAGTCAAGTAGGCTTCCAACTTAAAACAAGGAGAATAGATGAATGTACATGAGTATCAAGCAAAACAGATTTTTGCAGAGTATGGTGTAGCCACGCCAAAAGGTATTATGGTTGAAAGCGTTGACGCTGCTGTTGACGCTGCAAAAGAGTTAGGTGGTCCTGTCTGGGTTGTAAAAGCTCAAATACACGCCGGTGGTCGTGGTCTTGGTGGCGGTGTTAAACTTGCTAAAAGTCTTGAGGAAGTGAGAACTTTGGCAGATGAAATTCTTGGAATGACTCTAGTAACTCATCAGACAACTGCTGAGGGTAAGTTGGTACAAAAACTATATATAGAAGACGGTGCTGATATTAAAGATGAATTTTATCTCTCTGTTGTTTTAGATAGAAAACTTGAAATGCCTCTTATCATGGCATCTACGGAAGGTGGAATGAATATTGAAGATGTAGCTGAAAATACACCTGAAAAAATTATTACGGTACCTGTAGATCCAACTATAGGTTTTCAAGGTTTTCACGGAAGAGAACTGGCTTTTGGCTTAGGTATTACCGATAAAGTAGAGCAGAGAAATATCATCACTTTTGCACAAAAATTATTTAAAGTATATATGGACAAAGATGCTGAAATGATTGAGATAAATCCTCTTGTTCGTACACGAAACGGTGAATTTTTAGCACTTGATGGAAAAATGGGATTTGACAACTCTGCATTGGGTCGTCAACCGGAAATAGCGGCAATGCGTGACTTTAGTGAAGAAGATCCAGATGAAGTAGAAGCTGCTAAATACGGCTTATCTTATGTGGCTCTTGATGGTGAAATCGGCTGTATGGTAAATGGTGCGGGTCTTGCTATGGGTACTATGGATACTATTAATCACATGGGTGGAACACCTGCAAACTTCTTAGATGTTGGTGGAAGTGCAAATGCCCAAACTGTTGCCAAAGGTTTTGAGATTATTCTTAAAAATCCAAATGTAAAAGCTATTTTTGTAAATATTTTTGGTGGTATTGTTCGTTGTGATCGTATTGCAAACGGTATTATTGAAGCTACGAAAATTACAGATGTTAATGTGCCTGTAATTGTTCGTCTTGATGGAACAAATGCTCCAGAAGCAGCTGAGATTTTAAAAGGTGCAAATATATCCAACTTAATTGTTGGTGATGATTTAGGTGACGGTGCTGCAAAAGCAGTAGCGGCAGCGAAAGGAAACTAATGTCAATTCTAGTAAATAAAGATACAAAAGTTATCGTTCAAGGTTTTACGGGTAAAGAGGGAACTTTCCATGCAGAGCAGTGTCTTGATTATGGAACTAATATTGTTGGTGGTGTTACACCTAACAAAGGTGGTCAAGAGCATTTAGGTAAGCCGGTATTTAATACTGTCTCTGATGCCGTTAAAACAACTAATGCGACAGTTAGTATGATTTTTGTTCCACCTGCATTTGTTGGAGATGCCGTAATGGAAGCTGCTGAAGCAGGAATTGAACTTGCTGTAATTATTACAGAGGGTGCTCCTGTTAAAGATATGCAGATGGCTAAAGCTTATGCTACCAAACACGGTATGAAAACTATTGGGCCAAACTGTCCGGGTATTATTACTGCCGAAGAGTGTAAGATAGGAATTATGCCGGGTATGATTTTCAAAAAAGGAAATGTCGGTCTCATATCCAAATCAGGAACTCTCACTTACGAAGGTGCAAATCAGGTATGTAATGAAGGATATGGTATTACTACTGCTGTCGGTATCGGAGGAGATCCTATTATCGGTCTTTCATACAAACAGATTTTACCGATGTTTGAGGCAGATCCAGAGACAGAAGCGATTGTAATGATTGGTGAAATTGGTGGAGATCTTGAGATTCAAGCAGCAAAATTAATCAAAGAGCAGATTACTAAGCCTGTTGTTGCCTTTATAGCCGGTCAAACTGCTCCAAAAGGAAAAACTATGGGTCATGCCGGAGCCATCGTATCCGGTAGTGCAGGAACAGCAAAAGAGAAGATGGAAGCTCTTGAAGCTGCCGGAGTAAAAGTTGTAGTCAGCCCTGCTGAAATAGGCAAGGCAGTCGCAGAAGTTTTAGGTAAATAATTCTATTTTGGTGTGAGCCTCATAATGTAACAATTTTATTATGTTTGAGGCGATATTAGCACAATTTATACTAAACTTATAAAAACTTAGCTACTCTTTATCGATAAAGAATAGTTTACAAACTTAAGGATACCTCTAAATCCTTAGGTCTGTATCTAAAATAGGAGAATAAATGGGAACTTTTAGAACTGAAAACCCGGGTGATCAACCTGTATGGGTAAATACCGACAACTGTAAAGCATGTGATATTTGTGTATCAGTATGTCCATCGGGTGTACTTGCTATGCGATATGAGATTTCATCAACACTTGGTGCGATGATCTCTGTTGAACACCCTGAAGCTTGTATCGGATGCCAAGAGTGTGAACTGTCATGCCCTGATTTTGCTATATACGTAGCAGATAGAAAAGAGTACAAAGAAGCTGGATTTAGCTTTGCAAAACTTACTGATGAGTCAAAAGCACGTCAAGAAGCGATAAAAGCGAATAATTACTATTCATTAGAACAAGGAGCTAAATAATGGCAACAAGAGAAGTAATATCTACCGGTAATG
Organism: Helicobacteraceae bacterium; assembly: GCA_015484575.1. GTDB lineage: Bacteria > Campylobacterota > Campylobacteria > Campylobacterales > Sulfurimonadaceae > S010-53. The sequence continues at coordinate 2,681 of WFND01000031.1, read as the reverse complement.
AACTTGCTGCTAAAGCAGCGATTGATGCCGGTTGTATGTTTTTTGGTGGTTATCCATTGACACCATCAAGTGAGGTTATGCACGTTATATCTGATCTATTACCTAAAAAAGGTGGAACAGCTATTCAGATGGAAGATGAGATAGCCGGTATCAGTGCAGTAATAGGAGCTGCAATGGTTGGAAAGCGTGCTTTAACTGCAACGTCTGGTCCGGGAATGAGTCTTAAAGCTGAGCAGTTAGGTCTTGCACAGATGGCGGAGGTACCTTTGGTATGTGTAAATGTTATGCGTGGCGGTCCATCAACCGGTCTTCCGACTCGTGTATCACAAGGTGACATTCTTCAATCTAAAAATCCGTCCCATGGTGATTATAAATCTATCACTCTGTGTGCGGGATCATTGGCTGAATGTTATACCGAGGTAGTACGTGCATTTAATATTGCAGATAGATTTATGCAACCGGTAATTGTTTTGTTAGATGAGACTATAGGTCATATGCACGGTAAAGCGGATATTCCTACCGTAGAAGATGTTGAAGCTGGAATTGTACCTCGTAAACGTTTCGATGGTGCTCCTGAGGACTATCTTCCTTATGGTTGTGAACATGATGAACCGGCAACTCTCAATCCTATGTATGAGGGTTATAGATACCATTTTACCGGTCTTCATCATGATGAACACGGTTTTCCTACAGAAGAGATTGAGACCTGTAGAAAACTTATTCAGCGTTTAGAAGATAAAGTTGAACTTCACAAAGATGAGATAGAGTCTTATGAAGAGTTCATGATGGATGACGCTGAAGTTATGATTGTTGCTTACGGTTCCGTATCTTTAGCAGCAAAAGAAGCTATCAGAAGTTTAAGAGCAGAAGGCATCAAAGCCGGTCTATTTAGACCAATCACTATCTGGCCTTCACCGGCAGAGAAGATGAAAGAGTATGCTGACAAAATAGAAAAAGTTTTGGTAGTTGAGTTAAATATTGCTCAATTTCACTCTGAAGTGCAACGTGCTACGGCAAGACTTGATATTGACGGCTTATTTAAAGTAAACGGAAGACCAATATCTCCTTATGAGATCGTAACTAAAGTAAAGGAGTTATAAGATGGCATTTAATTATGAAAGATATTTAAGACTTCAAAAAATGCCGACACTTTGGTGTTGGGGTTGTGGAGATGGAGTTATCCTTAAATCATTTGTTAGAGCGATTGACAAGATGGGAATTAACCAAGATGATGTTTGTGTAGTATCTGGTATTGGATGTTCCGGTAGATTTTCATCATATGTTGATTTTAATACAGTACATACTACTCATGGTAGGACTATAGCCTATGCTACAGGTATTAAACTTGCAGAACCAAGTAAACTTGTTGTCTGTGTTGCCGGAGATGGTGATGCACTCGCTATTGGAGGTAATCACACAATTCATGGCTGTAGAAGAAATATAGATTTAACAATGATTATCATCAATAACTTTATTTATGGTTTAACAAATTCACAGACTTCACCAACTACTCCAAGAGGTATGTGGACAGTTTCTCAAAAAGCCGGTAATATTGACCCAACTTTCAACACATGTAATTTAGCTATTGCAGCTGGAGCCTCTTTTGTAGCTCGTGAGACAATGATTGAACCTAAAAAGCTAGAAAAGACAATGATAAAAGCTATGCAGCATAAGGGCTTTTCTATGTTAGAGGTTCTATCAAATTGTCATATTAATCTTGGTAGAAAAAACAAAATGCTCTCTGCCATGGAAAATCTTGAGTGGATAGACAGCATCTCAATGCCTAAGAAAAAATATGATGCCCTGCCTGATGAAGAGAAGCTTAATGTCCTTCCTCTGGGTATCTTAAAAGAAGATAAAGAGGCAGATGAGTACTGTAGTATGTATGCAGAAATTCAAAAAGTACATCAAGGTGAGCGTAAAAAAATCACTCAAGATGACTTTGAGAAAAAAATATAAGGAGAACACAATGAGTAAAACATTAATGAGATTTACAGGTGTTGGCGGACAGGGTGTTCTTCTTGCTGGTGAAATTTTTGCAGCAGCAAAAATTAAGACAGGTGGTAACGGACTCAAAACTGCAACATACACATCACAAGTTCGTGGTGGTCCAACTGTTGTCGATATTCAGCTTGATGATGAAGAGATATATTATCCGTATGCTATTGATGGAGAGATAGGTTTTATGCTCTCAGTTGCACAGATGAGTTACAAGCTTTTTAAAAATGGTGTTAAAGAGGGTGGAGTTATAGTTGTGGATCCAAACCTTGTTCATCCTACGGATGAAGATAGACAGAAGTGGAAAATTTATGAGATTCCAATTATTACTATCGCAAAAGAAGAGGTCGGTAATGTTATTACACAATCCGTAGTAGCTCTTGCGATAGCAAATACTATGATGAATGCTATAGATAAAGATGTTCTTATCTCTACTATGCTTTCAAAAGTACCTGCAAAAGTTCATGAAGTAAATAAAAAAGCTTATGAATTAGGTGAAAAGTATGCTAAGGAAGCGTTAGCTAAAGCATAAAAAATATTAAGAGGTGACGCAAGGTCACCTTTTTTTATAAATATCTTTAATATTAAATAATATCTTCATAATCTAAGCTCAAATACTACTCATTTTTACTACCATATCACAGATGTATCATGTGATTGCTTGATTTTTCAAGAGGAAAGTC
>WFND01000030.1 GCA_015484575.1 Helicobacteraceae bacterium | reverse complement strand
TTCAAATTGTACGAGATTTAAGAGGAGTCAAAATGACTCCTTTCTTGCCGACAGGCAAAGCTTTAGTGACTGAGTATAATTTGGACTTGTTCAAATTGTACGAGATTTAAGAGGAGTCAAAATGACTTCTTTCTTGCCGACAGGCAAAGCTTTAGTGACTGAGTATAATTTGGACTTGTTCAAATTGTACGAGATTTATTAGTAGGAGCAGTTATGTTATCTAATCTAAAATATATGCAGGGCGTAAAAGGTCTAAAAGATATTGATATTGAGGGTAAAAGAGTATTGATACGTGTAGATTTTAATGTGCCTGTCGATTCACACGGAAATATTACTGATGACAGACGTATCCGTTCGGCACTCTCTAGTATCAATTATTGTATTGACCATAATGCCTGTTCTATCACTTTGGTAACTCATTTTGGTCGCCCAAAAGGAAAATATGATGAGAAGTATTCACTTAAACATATTCGTAAACGTTTAGAGCGTCTGTTAAACAGGCGTGTAGAGTTTATAGAAGATTTTGAAAAGTCAAAAGATGAGATAGCAACATGCTCATTAGAGAGAGTCTTTTTACTTGAAAATATCCGTTTTCGTGAAGGTGAAAAACAAAATGATGAACAGCTTAGTCAAAAGTTAGGCTCTATCTGTGATGTGTATGTAAATGACGCTTTTGGCACATCACATAGAAAACACGCCTCTACTTATGGAGTTGCCGATTATGCTCAGATTAAAGTGGCAGGTTTTTTAATGATGCGTGAGATAGAGGCATTTTCAAAAGCACTTGAAAATCCTCTGTCTCCTATCGCTTTGGTTGTTGGCGGTGCTAAAATATCTTCAAAGATAACCCTGCTAAAAGCTGTTTTGCAAAAAATTGATAAACTTATCATAGGCGGTGCTATGAGCAACACCTTCTTAAAAGCTATGGGCTATGATATGAAAGAGTCTCTTTTTGAGACAGATTATATAGATACAGCCAACGAGGTGATACAACTAGCTCGTGAAAACAGTGTGAAGGTATATCTACCCGTAGATGTAGTCGTAACTGATTCGATAGAGCGTTCGGTAGATGTCAAAGTTGTACCTTCTCAAGATGTTTTAGAGGGCTTTAAGGCAGTTGACATCGGTCCTGCTACCGTTAAACTTTTTAGTGAAGCCATAGAACTCTCAAATACAATTATCTGGAACGGACCTATGGGAATATATGAGATAGACAAGTTCTCAAAAGGTACTTTTAAAATAGCCAATGCCATAGCCGATTGTTATGCTTATACCATAGTCGGCGGCGGAGATACCGCTGACGCTGTAGATCGTGCTAGTGAAGCTGAAAATTTTAGTTTTATCTCAACAGGCGGAGGAGCTAGTTTAGAGCTTTTAGAGGGAAAAATCTTACCGGGATTTGAAAAATTAGATCGTAAAGATAGTTAGGAAAATATATAGATGATTAAAATTACAAAAAAAGATAAAAGTGCATGGGTAACATTTACTCTACCTTCTCAAGATAGCAAAGATGTCTCTATCTGCGGTTCTTGGAGCGATTGGAAAGAGGAGAGTATGAATATGAAAAAAAACGGTGAGTACTATATAAGAAGAAAACTTGAACTAGACCGAGAGTACCAATTTGGCTATATGATTGACGGCAGATGGAGTTGCGATAGTGAGCTTGAGTGTGTAGCTTCGCCATTTGGTTCACAAAACTCCCTGCTAAAGTTATAGCTTTTACTTGTAATTTAATAAAATATCATTAAAATAGACTTACATGTAAACTAAAACAGGAGATGCCATTATGAAAGCCGTAGTTATGGCGGGTGGATTTGGGACACGAATTCAACCGCTGACAAATTCTCGCCCTAAACCTATGTTGCCGATTGTAAACCGTCCTATGATGGAACATACAATGATGACACTTAAAGATTTAGGTATCACAGAGTTTATTATCTTGCTCTATTTTAAACCAGAAATTATTAAAGACTATTTTGGTGATGGAAGTGATTTTGGCATAAAAATATCTTACGTTACTCCAGATGATGATTATGGAACTGCCGGTGCTGTTAAGTTGGCAGAGAAATTAATAGGCGATGAAAATTTTATTATCATAAGCGGCGATTTGGTTACAGACTTTGATTTTCAAAAGATATTTGATTTTCATGCAGATAAAAAGGCACAGCTCTCCATAGGTCTGACTTCTGTAGAAAATCCTCTCCAGTTTGGTGTTGTTATAGCAAATGAAGATAATGTTATAGAGAAATTTTTAGAAAAACCCAGTTGGGGAGAGGTCTTTAGCGATACTATAAATACAGGAATATATATCATAGAACCAGAGATACTAAGTTATATTCCAGAGGGTGAAAATTTTGATTTTGCAAAAGATCTTTTTCCTCTTTTAATGCAGAGAGATATTCCGCTTATGGGTTATGCTCTTCAAGGATACTGGAGAGATGTAGGAAATCCTGAAAGCTACAGAGAGGTTTTTGAAGATATTTTAGGTGAGAAAGTAAACTTTAATATTCCGGGCAATAGAGAAAAATTTGCTGATGGAATTTTATATAGTGATGTCTCTTACAGTCTTGATAAAAGTATAGAGATAATAGGAAACGTTGTTATAGGTAAAAATGTTATCATAGAAAACGGTGTAAAATTGAACAACGTTGTTATAGGCGATAATGTTACTATTAAAAGCGGATGTAATCTTAGAAACAGCGTACTGTGGGAAGATATAACAGTAGGCAAAAACTGCCGTTTTGATAACAGTGTTATCTGTAATAATAACACTATAGGTAAAAACGTAACGGCAAAAGCCGGTTTGATACTTGCACAAGGCTGCGATGTGGGAGAGTTGGTAAGCTTTGAACAAGATGTTGTTATCTGGCCGGACAAAAATATACAAGCCGCTTCAATAGTTAGTAATAATTTGGTTTGGGGAAATCGTTATAAAAACTCTATCTTTGAAAATGGAACCGTAACAGGAAAGAGTAATGTTGAACTCTCTTGCGAGATGGCGACAAAACTTGCCGAAGCTTTTGCGGCTCAGTTGCCTATCGGCTCAAAAGTTGTTGTAGGGCGTGATTATGATAGAAGCTCACGTATGTTAAAACGTGCATTTTTGGGAGGACTTCTCTCTGCCGGTGTAAATGTTATAGACCTAAAATCTACACCGCCATCGGTTTTGCGTTATACGCTTTCAAACGACAGCTCTTTGGTTGGCGGGGCTCACTTTAAGCAGGATTTATCAGATCCGACAAGCTCACAAATAACTCTCTTTAATGAAGAGGCAATTCGTATAGATTCAAACTCATCAAAAGGGATAGAAAAAGCATTTTTTATAGAAAAATTTCGCCGTGTTGACTACTCGCAAGTTGGTGAAATTCATGAAAGTATGCATCATAAAGAGTGTTTGGACTATAAAAGTGCAGTTGAAAAAAGTATAGACCACGGTATTATAAAATGTGGAAATTTTCGTGTTGCGGTAGATTTGATGCACGGTAGTACGGGAGATATTTTTCCGACACTTTTAAACGATTTGGGTGTTGAAAATATTGTTTTAAACGCTTATCATGACAGTAAAAAACTATTTAATATAGCAAGTCTTGAAAAACGCTCAGAAGCAAATATATCTACTATAGTCAAGAGTCTTGAGTATGATATGGGGGTTATGATATATCCAAATGCCCAAAGTCTCAGCATAGTGACGGATGAGGGTGAAGTTTTAGATAAGATAAAAGGGCTTTTTACGATACTTCATCTGCTAAATCTTGATGCAAAAGATGAGAAAAAGAAGGTATTTTTACCGACATGGGCTCCAGACATTGTAGAGTTTGAAAATCTTGAGATAGAGCGTGGAAAATACTCCAATTTTACGATAAAAAAATTAAAAGAGTATGCTTTAATCGCAACGGTTGACGGTAATTTTGCCTTTACGGAGTTTGGTGTTACCCGTGATGCGATGTATGCAAGTCTTAAGATAATGGAGCTGGTAAGCTGTCACGGCGTAAAACTGTCAGAACTCTCAAAAGATATAGAAAAGTTTGATTATCGTACTCTCAAGATAGAGTGTACACAAGCTCTCAAAGGTAAGATGATGCGTAAGTTCTTAGAAGATGCCAAAGGTAAGAAATCCTCTTCTGCCGATGGTGTTAAGATTTGGGAAAATGAGACTGATTGGGTGCTTATGATACCAGATCAGTACAGTGACCATCTAAATCTATACATACAGGCAAAAAACAGTGCTTCGGGAGAGTCTATACAGAGCAGATATAACGATAAAATTGCCCTCTGGTCAAAAGAGTAGGACAGGCGTTTGAATCTCAGTTTTATCTGGCATATGCACCAGCCTGATTATCGTAATAGTTCAGGTATTATGCAGATGCCTTGGGTATTTTTACACGCTATAAAAGATTATTACGATATGCCTTGGATGTTATCTCGTCATGAGAGCATAAAGGCGACATTTAACATAACTCCGCCACTTATACAGCAGATTGAGCTCTATTATGAAAATCCACAAGATAGTGATAAATTTTTAAGACTCTGGCTAAATGAAGTCTCTACTCTTGGCGAGAGCGAGTATCAATGGATGATAAAAATCTGCAAAAGCACACAGTATGATACGATGGTAACTCCATTTGAAAGATATAAATATCTTTACAATAAAGAGCATCTAAATCATGGTGAACTACTTGATTTGCAGATGCTTTTTATGCTCTCTTGGTGTGGAGTATATCTACGTACTCACAATACTCTTGTAGATACTTTGATAAAAAAGTCTCAAAATTATATTCAAGAAGATAAACAGCTGCTTCTTCATGAGTTAAGCAAATTTATAAAAACTCTCTTTCCATACTATTCAAAACTTCATCAAGAGGGTAAAATATCAATATCTACAACCCCGTTAAATCATCCGATTTTGCCACTTCTTATGGATATGGAAAATGCAAAAAAAGCAAATCCATCCACAAATATTCCATCCCAACATATCTGTCTCGGTGATGATGCGAGATTACAGGTTATTAGAGCAAAAGAGCTGTTTAGAAAAACTTTTGGTTTTGAAGCAGAAGGCTTCTGGCCGGCAGAGGGCGGAGTAGATGAGAAGAGTGTGGCTCTGTTAAAAGAGTGCGGTATAAGATGGATAGCGACAGATGAAGCTATATTGTTTAAATCTCTCTCTGAAAGCAACAGAGAAAACCTTTACTTTCCGTATGACTACAGAGGTATGCGTATGGGTTTTAGAGACCATGGCTTAAGTGATTTGATAGGCTTTACCTACCGTTTTTATGAAGCTGATGCGGCAGCTAAACATTTTTTACAAGCACTAAAGATGATAGAGTCTAAAAATAGTGATTCAACTGTTTTTGTCATTTTAGATGGAGAAAATGCTTGGGAGTTTTTTAAAAATAACGCCTTTGATTTTTTTGATGCACTCTATGATAGACTGGCTCAAACTTCTTGGTGTAAAACACTACGTATGGATGATGTTGTAAAATTAAAAGCAAAAACTCTTGAAAATCTAGCACCGGGAAGCTGGATACATGGTGAATTTAACACGTGGGTAGGTCATAGTGAAAAGAGACGTGCTTGGGAGCTTATCTATTTAAGCAAGAGAGATTACAGACATCATGAAGCACTTTTGGATGAGAACAGCAAAGAGAAAATTACCTATCACTTCTTGGCAGCAGAGTGTTCTGACTGGTTTTGGTGGTATGGTGATGACCACTTTACGGATTTTGGTGAAGAGTTTGATACCCTCTTTCGTTCACATCTTATAGCCATCTATGATATTATGAATGTTGCACCGCCAAGTGACCTGTTTAAGCCTATCTTGGAAAACAGAAGCTCACAAAACTTTCACCTACAGCCCCAATCGGCAATATCGCCAAATATTAACGGTCTGCATGACTCGTTTTTTGAGTGGGTGGGATGTGGAGTTATAGATGAAAGTAAGCTGTTTTCTACCATGGACAGAGTTAGAGGAGCAGTACGAAAGATATATTACGGACAAGATGAGCATAATATATATTTTGCCTTTGATGCCGATATGTTTTTGCTGTATGAGTGTGACAACCTAACTCTTTTGGTAGAGCCGAGAGGATTTAAAAAAAGTATCGATTTAAAAGAGTTACATGTAAAGGGTGAATATAGAGATGACAATATACAAGTAAGCTCAGATAAATGGCTAGAGATAAGCATAGATAAGAGTAATTTTAAAGACAATATCCTAGAGTTTCGCTTTGAACTTATAAAAGAGAATATAGTCACACAGACTCTACCGGGTTTTGGAGAACTAGAGATGGATTTAAATACACAATACAGTGAAAACTGGTTTATTTAGTGTTCAAATATATCTTGGAAAAAATCAATAAAATATTGAAGCTTTTTTAATACGCTTGTATGCTACAATATTATGGGTATCTCTAAAAACCCTAGTAAGCTGAGGCTTATTAGGGTTTTTAGAGGTACCCATATCTATTTAAGTAACGAAGATTGGTATAAGAATGAAAAAAGTTTCTCTACTATTTGGTATTCATATGCACCAGCCGGTTGATAATTTCTCAAAATCGGTTGATGAGGCTATAGAGTTGTGTTATGCACCGTTTTTTGAGACGATGGCAAAATACCCCGATTTTAAATTTGCACTTCACTGTAGCGGTTGGCTTTTGGATCAGATAAAACAGCGACATCCAAAAATTTTTAAAAATATGAAAAAATTGACAAAGAGTGGTTCGATAGAGTGGGTGAGTGCAGGGTATTATGAGCCTGTTTTAAGCTCCATCCCCTCAAGAGACAGAGTTGCACAGATAACAAAGTTAAATGATTATATAACTAAAAATCTAAAAGCAGAGCCAAAAGGTCTATGGCTTACGGAGCGTGTCTGGGAGTCGTCTTTAGTGCCTGATTTACATGTAAGCGGTATCAAATATGCTGTTGTAGATGATTATCACTTTTTAAGCAGCGGTTTTGATGCCAAAGAGATGGATGGATACTACATAACAGAGGAGAGCGGTAAGGATTTGGCACTGTTTCCTATCTCTAAATCTCTGCGTTACGCCTTGCCGTTTTTTAGTGTAAAACGTGCTATTGATGCTATATTGGATTGTAAAAAAGGTGAAAACTCTGCGGCTATTATTTTTGATGATGCTGAAAAATTTGGTCTCTGGCCGGAGACGCATGAGTGGGTTTACAGCGGAGGATGGCTAGAGAGTTTTGTAGAGGCAGTTTTGCAAAATGAGCATATTAAAACACAACATTACTCTAACTATTTAGAAAATAACCGCCCAAAAGCGATAGCATACCTAAACAACACCTCTTACTTTGAGATGGGAGAGTGGAGCTTAAAGAGCGAACAGACATTGGAGCTAGAGAAGCTTAAAGAGAGAGTCGGGGATAGTTATTTTGATGAGGTAGGTGTCACTTTTATAAAAGGCGGTATCTGGAAAAACTTCTTTGTAAAATATCACGAAAGCAACTATCTGCACAAACGGATGTTATCGCACTCTATAACACAAGAAAAGCTGAAAAAGAGTGCCATAGAGAGCCTGTACAAACTACAGACAAATGATGTTTTCTGGCATGGAGTATTTGGTGGGTTGTATCTGCCAAATCTTAGAGATAACGCATACACTTATCTACTTGAGATAGAGCGTAGTTTGGCTAAGAAAAAGATAACTTATAAGATAGAAGATATAGATAAAGACGGTTATGATGAGTTGAAGGTGCTAACACCTGTGTTATCACTTGTTTTTTCCAGCCGTTTTGGTGGGCAGTTGATAGAGTTTGGCTCATTAGAGTCACTTTTTAACTGGCAAAATACCCTTATGAGACGTAAAGAGGCGTATCATGAGAAGATTTTAAATCCAAAGGAGAGCTTATATACAGAGAGTGAGGGTGAAGATGAGATAGCTACTATCCATGCCCAAAGTGTTATAGATGAGACTTTAAAAGATGAACTTATCTATGATTGGCATCCAAAACACTCCTTTATAGATCACTTCTCACCAAACAGATACACTCTTGAACGTTTTAAAAGAGCCTCTTTCCATGAGGTGGGAGATTTTGCAAACCAGCCTTTTGAGTTAGATGAGAATTCTCTCACATTTACTCGTAAAGGCGGGATATATCTGGAGAAAAAGTATCCTGCAACATTAAAAAAAGCCTACTCATTTGATGATGATACCGTATCTTTAAAGCTTACATGTAAGAGTTCGTATGAACATAAATTATACTACGGTTGCGAGTTTAATATTCACCTTGCACATCCACATCTAGCTACTTTTAACGGTAAAAATATAGAAGATGGCTTAGAGTTTGAAGCTCTAAAGGAGTTTGAGATAATAGACACTTTCACACAGAAAAAGTTGATACTGAGCTTTAACCGGATTTGTGAGGGTGCGGCTTTTACGCTAAAAACCATTTCGCAAAGTGAGAGTGGATTTGAGAGAGTCTCTCAGCAGGTTTCATTGATATTTTTTGTAGAATTTACAAAAGAGTTAGAGCTAGATATAACATTAGGAGTAAAAAATGTCTGAGATAAGACGAGATAGACTAAACAATCAGTATGTTTTAATAGCTCCTGAACGTATGCACCGCCCAGATACGCACAGCTGTAAAAAGAGTGCCTCTAAGCAAGAAGGAGTCTGCCCTTTTTGTGAAGGCAATGAAAAATTGACTCCCCCGGAGATTTATGCAATGCGTGAGAATAGTGCCGATAGTACCAAATGGAAAACAAGAGTTGTTCCAAATCTCTACAAGGCGGTAGAGGTGGAGCTACAAGACAGATCCAGACGTGATGGGATGTTTGAGTCGATACCGGGAGTAGGGGCTCATGAAGTTTTGATAGATACGCCATGTCATGAGTGTGATCTACATGATATGGGTGCTAAGGGTGTGCAAGATTGGCTAAGAAGTATCATAATAAGACTAAATGATTTGAAAAATGATAGAAGACTTGTGCATTTTAGTATCTTTAAAAATGTCGGTGCAACTTCAGGAGCAACACAACAGCACCCGCATACTCAGATATTGGCTCTGCCTGTCATGCCACAAAATGAACTTGTATTTCTTGAGAGAAATATGAACTACTATCGCCGTCACGGCAGAGGAAAGTTAGAAGATATTTTGGAAAATGAGCTTACATGTAAAGATAGAGTTGTAGAGCAGATAGGAGATTTTGTAGCATTTTGTCCTTATGCAAGTTCTTACGCATTTGAACTTATGATAGCACCAAAAAGAGATATAAGCTCTTTACAAAACTGTTCTCGTGAAGATATATCTGACCTTTCAGAGCTTTTGTGTAATAGCTTAAAGAGGCTAAAAATACAGTTAGGAGAGTTTGATTATAACCTGTTTTTTAGACTTCCGCCTCTAAATGAGAACTTTGAAAATGAGATTTATATGCCATACATAGAGAAAAACTACCGCTTTAGCATAAGAGTAACACCAAGAATATACCGCTTAGGAGGTTTTGAACTCTCAACCGGTATGGCAATAAATCCACTTCCTCCCGAAGAGTCTGCTTCACTTTTAAAGTCGCAGTGATGAGAGTTCTGTTTGCAGCAAGTGAAATTTTCCCTTTTGCAAAGACAGGAGGCTTGGCAGATGTAGCTGCCGCACTGCCTAGAGCTTTGGCTAAAGATATAGAGATATGCAGTGTCATGCCGATGTACGCTTTTTTAGACGAGAGTGATTTTGTAAAAGAAGATATTGGCTTTAGTGTTACATTGGGCAAAATCTCTTATGAGATAGAGCTTTTTTCAAAAACAGATAATACTCTTAAAACATACTTTATAAAAGCACCTCTGCTTAGCAGTTCAAAAGAGATATACTCCGATTCAAATGATGATTTGCGTTTTGCTATATTCTCTATGGCGTTAGTGGAGTTAGCTTTACATGTAAAGGCAGATACTCTACATCTAAATGATTGGCATACGGCTTTAACAGCACTTTTTATAAGAGAGAAAAATTTAGATATTAAAACTATATTTACTATCCATAATCTTGCATATCAAGGGGTATTTGACTACTCATCATTGAGTCGTATCGGCATTGATATTAACTATTTTAACATGGACTCTCTTGAATTTTACGGCTCACTTAACTTTATGAAAGCAGGTATCGCATACAGCGATGTCGTAACAACTGTTAGTCGGCGTTATGCCAAAGAGATATTGACTCATAAGTTTGGTTGTGGACTTGAGGGATTTTTACATCTTCATCGCAAAAAACTTTTCGGTATCTTAAACGGCATAGACAATACCGTCTTTGACCCAAAAACAGATGAAGCGTTAGTCTCAAATTTTGACAAAGAGCATATATCAAAAAGATACATGAATAAAAAAGCACTTTTAAAAGAGTTAAAACTAAAAGAGCCTAGAAAAGCACTCTTTGCTATGATAAGTCGTTTAGTTCAGCAGAAAGGATTTGATATTTTAATCGCCTCCATAAAAAATATGCTAGACAAAAAACTAAACTTTATCTTAATAGCAGATGGAGATAGTCACTATAAGGCAGAGCTAGAGGAGTTGGCATTAAAATATGAAAATTTTATACTGATTTATGGATATGATGAATCTCTCTCACGAAGACTCTATGCGAGTGCAGATTTTCTCTTGATGCCTTCACTGTTTGAGCCTTGCGGATTAAATCAGATGATAGCCATGCGTTATGGAGCCATACCCGTAGTAAGTGCAGTTGGCGGGTTGTACGACAGTGTGCATGAAAATGAGAATGTATGTGGCAGAGGTATAGTGTTAAAACCTACAAAAAAATCCTTTTTAGAGGCGATAGAGAGAGCTTTAAAACTTAAAAGCAGTGCTAAGAAGATGAGAGAGACGGTAGAGTTTAATATGGAGTGTGATTTCTCTTTTAAGCGTAGTGCAAAAGAGTATTTGAAACTTTATTTACGCTATACTACTTAAAAAAAGAGATACAGATGAGTACTCAAGATAAAAAATTAAATATACTGTTTGTGGCTTCAGAGGTTGTTCCTTTTGCAAAAACAGGCGGTCTTGCTGATGTGGCCGGGGTTTTACCTAAAGCTTTGAGTGATTTGGGGCATAATGTTATTGTTGTTATGCCGCGTTATTATCAGATTGATCCCTCATCTTTAGAGCATGTTGATGGAAGTCTCGGTGTGCCTATGGGTGTTATGGGAGAGTTTTGGGCAGGTGTATATAAGAGCAAACTGCCTCATAGTAATACCGATATATATTTTATAGATTATGAACACTATTTCGGTCGTAAAGGTCTATATGAAGAAGACGGCAGGGCATATAGCGATAATGACAACCGTTTTATCTTCTTCTCAAAAGCCTCTTTGCAACTTTGCAAAATGTTAAATTTTACTCCAGATGTCGTGCATGTAAATGATTGGCACACCGGTGCAATACCTCTTTTGATGAGAACACGTTTCAAACACGATTTCGCCAATGCCGTTACTGTTTTGACTATCCATAATCTTCAACATCAAGGAGTGTTTTTTAAAGGCGGTGTTGATGTTTTAGAGATTGGCTGGGAGCATTTTAACTCACATGAGTTTGAGAGTGACGGGGCTTTAAACCTTTTAAAAGGTGCCATAGCACACGCACAGGCGATTACAACCGTCTCAAAACGATATGCACAAGAGATTCAGACTCCAGAGTTTGGCTTTGGTCTGCAAGAGCATATAAAGGCACACTCTGAAAAACTCTTTGGTATATTAAACGGTGTGGATTATGAGGAGTGGAGTCCTGCTATAGATACATTTATACCTCAAAATTTCGATATTGCAGATATGGACGGTAAGCTTACATGTAAGCGTGAGTTGCAGAAGCATTTTGGGTTAGAGCAGCGTGATGATATACCTCTTTTAGGTTTTGTAGGACGATTTGCAGAGCAAAAAGGCATAGCTCTGCTTAGTGGAATTATAGATGGACTATTGCATCAAGATCTGCAGATTGTTATGTTAGGAACAGGAGAGAAGTGGGCGGAAGAGTATTTTAGTGAAGTTGCTTCACGTCATGGGGATAAATTTGGCTTACATGTAGGATACTCAAACGCTCTTGCTCATCAGATAGAGGCGGGGAGTGATATGTTTTTGATGCCCTCTCTTTTTGAGCCTTGCGGGTTAAATCAGATATACTCTCTGCGTTATGGTACTTTGCCAATTGTTCGTGCTACGGGAGGTCTTGATGATACTATCGAAAATTTTGATAACAATAATCCAAATGCAAACGGTTTTAAATTTTATGATGCCTCGCAAGATGCTCTGTATCATACTGTAATGTGGGCGGTAGGTATCTATCATAACAATCAAAAAAGCTTTAAACGTATTCAAGAAAATGCGATGAAGATGCGTTTTAGTTGGAGTGATGCGGCTAAGGCTTATGAAGAAGTATATTATTATGCTATAGAAAAATTTTTGCATTAGGGAAGCTTATGTCTTATCCAATCTTTCACGATGTCAGTCGCTTTAGTGAGTTAGACATCTATCTCTTTAAAGAGGGAACTCACACAAAACTTTATGATAAACTCGGTGCTCATCAGATGAGTCGTTATGATAAAAAAGGGACATACTTCGCTCTCTGGGCTCCAAATGCAAATTCTGTCAGTGTTCGTGCAGATTTTAACAATTACGACAACTCTTCTCATCATCTTAAAAAACGTGAAGACGGTTCTGGAATCTGGGAAGGTTTTGTTGAAAATGTAGAGCTTGGCATGACCTACCGCTACCATATTTTAAGTGATACGGACAATGCAAATGCCGACAAATCAGACCCTTTCGCTTTTTACGCAGAGGTTGCTCCAGCTTCAGCCTCTAGGGTTTGGGATATTGAAGGTTTTAATTGGAGTGATAATGAGTGGATAAAAAAACGCAAAAAAAACAACTCTCATAAGAGTGCCATATCCATCTATGAGGTTCATTTAGGCTCATGGAGACGTAAAGTACAAGAGAATAACCGTTTTTTAACCTATAGAGAATCGGCTCTTGAGTTGGCAAAATATCTAAAAGAGATGAACTATACACATGTGGAACTTCTGCCTATAACAGAGTTTCCTTTTGAGGGTTCTTGGGGTTATCAGGTGACAGGCTATTTTGCTCCTACCGCACGTTATGGAACACCGCAAGATTTTATGTATTTTGTTGATGTTATGCACTCTGAAGGTATAGGTGTTATTTTAGACTGGGTTCCTTCACACTTTGTGACAGATGGACACGGTTTGATGAATTTTGACGGAACCTGCCTGTATGAGCATAAAGACCCACGCTTGGGCTATCATCCACAGTGGAAAAGTGCCATATTTAACTATGAGCGTAATGAGGTACGGGCTTTTTTAATCTCATCTGCCATGTTCTGGCTAGATAGATACCACATAGACGGTATCCGTGTCGATGCGGTTGCTTCTATGCTCTATCTCGATTTTGGGAGAGAAGAGGGTGAGTGGTTGGCAAACGAACATGGCGGCAATGAAAATCTTGGGGCTATAAAATTTTTAAAACAGCTAAACGGTAGCGTCTATAAAGAGTTCAAAGATATTATGATGTTTGCAGAGGAGTCAACAGCTTTTCCTATGGTAAGCAGAGCGGTAGATAAAGGTGGACTCGGATTTGGTTATAAGTGGAATATGGGCTGGATGCACGATACACTGAAATATTTTAAAATAGACCCTATCTATCGCCAATACCATCATAATACCTTAACATTTAGTTTTGTCTATATGTACAATGAAAACTACTGTCTGCCACTCTCTCACGATGAGGTAGTTCATATGAAAGGCTCTCTGATAAACAAAATGCCCGGAGATACAAATCAGAAATTTGCACATCTACGCTCTATGTTCTCTTTGATGATTGCACATCCGGGTAAAAAACTTCTGTTTATGGGTGGAGAGTTTGCTCAATTTGCCGAGTGGAATTATGAGAAGAGCTTGGATTGGCATCTGTGTCAAGAGGAGTCTCACAGAGGTGTTCAAAATCTGATAAAAAGATTAAACAGGCTCTATCAAGATGAGCCATCACTACATAAAAATGATGTTGAGACAGAAGGCTTTGAGTGGATAGAAGAAAATGACAATGAAGCAAATGTAATCAGCTTTATAAGAAAAGGCAGTAAGAGAGATAAGAGTATAATAGTCGTCTGTAACTTTTCAGATAAGATTCATGAGGGTTATGCCATCGGTGTACCTACTAGAGGAGCATATAAAGAGATATTTAACTCTCAATCTCTTGAGTTTGGAGGGTGGAATATAACAAATGAAGAGCCTTTAAAGACCCTGCCAAAAGAGTGTCACGGACGTAAAAATACCTTACATGTAAGGATTCCGCCTCTAGGAGTTATCTATCTTAAGAGAGCGTAACTCCTTTTCCATACTAATCAATACATCTGCCAAATAGTCATACGCATTTTCCCATGCGTTAAATAAGTCATCATCTGCATGTTTTAAAGTATCTCTCATAGCTTTCATAAGTGAATATTTAACCATAGGATAGTGTCCCGCTTTTATATCGGTTTCAATATGTCTTTTGGCGATAACCATTAGTGCGGGTTTGAATATATTGAGTCTATCTATATTTACAGCATAAGCAGAGAGTGTATCTGCGAGTTTCATATGTTGATCAGCGGGAGCATCTGCAAAAAGAGGTTTTACCTGTGGATATTCACTAAAAAGAATTTCATACATCTTTGTAGTAATTTTAGGAGCATTACGGGTAACAAGTGAAGCAGAATTTTTTATAATATTTATATTTTTTTTCGATATTTCTACAGACATTCAATCTCCTAAATTTTTTAAAAAGATTATATCATAAAAAGTTATGAATAATCTCAACACCGCCAAATATTAAAATCAGAAACAGAGCCGAAGTGATAAGAACCAGAGCCGTCATATCTCGTGGACGGCACTCGTATAGTGATGTCAGATTTACATTTGCGATAGCAAGTGGCATCATAAGCTCTAAAAAGAGTATCCCTTTTATGGTGTTATCAAGTTGTATAAATGAGAGTAGGACAAAAGTCATTAGCGGTAAAAGTATAAATTTAACCCCGCTTACCCAAACTATAAGTGTTCTGTTCATCTCTCTTAACTTAACATCATAAAGGTAGATACCAAAGAGTAACAGTTGCATAGTTATAGAAGCATAAGCACCCATCATTAAGGTTTTTTCTACCGTTTGAGATGGATGATAGCCGGATAAGTTTAAAGCAATAGCGATGGCAGCAGCCCATAAAATAGGCAGTTTTACTATATTTTTCAGAGAACTTTTTATATCAAAGTTACCTCTTGAGTAGGTATATACGCCAAAAGTATATAAAAAGAAGATATTTACTAGATTTATAATTGTGGTATAAGCCACACTGTCTTCACCGAAAATAGCTATATTTAGAGGTATTCCGAGATTTGCGGTATTTCCTATAAGTGCGGCAACCATAGCGATGGAACGCTCTTTTTTATCGCTAAATAGTTTTCTTGAAAAGAGATATGTTATCACTAAAGCCGATAAGATTATAGATAGATATACCATAGGGGCAACAATCAGAGTCATATCTATAGGACGTTTAAGCAGACCCCAAAATGTGAGAAAAATTTGTAAAAAATAGATAGATAACAGAGTAACGGTTCTTTCGTTAATCTGCTCTTTAAATGTAGCTTTAGCAATATATCCGACAGCGATAAATATATAGATACCGATAATTGAGATAAAAATATCAAACATAAGTGCAATATTTACATGTAATATCTTAAAATTAAGTATATAATACAATATGAAAAATGGGATTGGTAAACTTGAAAGATATTTTTAAACTTTTTGTGAGTTCTGCTTTTATTATAATGTTAACTCTTTATCTATGGAAAGTTTTACATATATATAACTGCTCTGTTTTAGTATTTGCTCTGTTTATCTTGCTAGTTATCGCTTCTAGCTATATAGAGTTAAAACTACAAGAGCGTCAATGTTTTAGAGAGTGTTATTTTCGTAAAGGTTCGTTTTTATCAAAACTGTTCTCTTCAAAACTCTTAATAATGATATTTTATATCTTAGTATCGGTTATGATGAGTATAACTACCGTCTATGTTGTTATAGATTTTTCTATAGAGCTATGGGCTTATCTTTTATTTCATATCTTTTTTGTTGTTTTGATATACAAAGCACTTTTAAAGCTGTTTTGCAAAACTATTACAGACAGATATATACTGATTTTTGCAAGAGAGTGGAGTATAAATATCTCAACCGTCTTCTTGCTCTTAGCCTTTGTTTATATCTCTTTAAATACATATGAACCATCATATTTAAGCGATAATTTACAAGATACAATCTCAAAAGCCTCACATTCAATAGGTTCACAATGTCCATATATAGATACTGTTTTGCGTATAAAGATAGAGTTAGACAGCACTTTTTGGTGGCTGACAGACAGGGCTACGTATTTTATAAAAGATGAGATGTTAAACTCTATCGTATGGGTAGTATTTATCATCATAAACAGTATCGCTCTTTTGGGGCTTAACCGTTTTATAGCTCAGATAGTTCACAGCGTAAATAAATTTATAAGCATAAAAACAGATAAAACAGAGAGTGTGATGTTTGAGTTATCAACATTTGAAAGGATATTTTGGGCAACTATATTTTGGCTCTTTGTAGTGTTTATAATCTTTAACCTTTCGGCTATGAATTACGCCTCAAAAGAGAAAGTTTTTGAAGATAAGAGTTCAACTGTTTCGCAAAGATTGGTGGAAAAATATATCATAAACTCAAAAATGAGAGATAACTTAAGTAGCTCTGAGTATATGATAGACAGTAATCTAAATGCAGAGTTAAAATCTATCTACCAAAATATAGACATGCAGATGGATAAGCTTTTTATGCCGGTAGAAGCAAATGTAGATAGGTTTTTAGATTTTCACTACTCTGTTATCGGTGAGTATAGTGAGTTAGGCTCGATGGCTGTGGGAAATATGCAAAAATTGATAAGAGAGAAACTTTTTGGTCTTGACTTTGCTCAGAGACTTCAAGAGAGTTCAAAACAGATATATACAAATTATGAAGAGTCCATACAGAGACATTTAAACCTCATAGATACTTATGCAAAAAAAGATGTTGATATAAAATTAAATGCAAAAGCATTAGATATTTTACAAAAAGATATTAACTCTAGTAAAGTTCTTCAACAAGAGAAGCTAGGTGCTCTTCTTGCCATACATTTTACTCCAAAACTTATGCAACCTCTTATCAGTAAGTTGGTAGCTGCCGGAACGGTAAAAGTGGCTACAAAAAGTGCTACAAAAGCAGGTGCAAAGATGGCGGCAGCGGGAACAGGAGTCGCGGCAAGTGCGATATGTGGACCTTTTGTCTGGATATGTGCTCCCGTAGCCGCTGTTACTTTGTGGGTTGCGACAGATGTGGCAGTAGTTAGCGTAGATGAGTATATGAGCAGGGATGAGTTGAAAAAAGAGATTTTAACCTCTTTGGGAGAGAAAAAAGAGTCTTTGACAAGAGAACATAAAGAGATATACTATAAAGAGTTTAACAAGCTGTCTAAAAAAGCAAAAGAAGAGTATAGTAAAACAGCAACAAAACAGAGAATTAAAATAATAGATAAGATATAATA